>NZ_DASVYD010000009.1:0-60176 GCF_036392335.1 Vitreimonas sp. | reverse complement strand
GAGGCCGCCTCCGCTCGCCGGAGGCGCCGGAGCGCAAAGCAGATAAAGTCGATAAGGACGACAGAGTGCGTCGGTTTCCTCGGCCTCGTAAGTCTCGATGTCCGCGAGAGTCATGGCGCCGCCCAGGGGCGCCGCGCGCGTCCGCGCCACGATGCGGCGCGCCGTAGGGCCGCGATACAGAGCTGACGGTCCTTGTCGCGCCAAGCGTTGCAGAAAGCGCGCATAGGCTGGATTTCGCAAGGTGTCGCCCGCTTCGACGAGATTCCCATCCGAGGCGCTAAAATAGCGGCGCACGTCCGGCGCTCGTGCTTGCGCATAGTCACCGTGAACATAGCGCGCCAAGCGCGGCGAGACGACAAACCCATCTCGCGCCACTGCGACAGCAGAGCCGAATAGATCGCCCCACGCCAAGCGCCCGTGCGTAGCGTGCGCCAGATGCAGCATCGAGACAACGCCCGGCACACCGGTCGCGCGACCGGACAATATCGCTTCGGCGCGCCGCAACGGGCGTCCATGTTCGTCTAGAAACATTCGTGAATCGGCGCCGCGCGGCGCGCGCTCGCGACCCGCAAAGGCGCTCACCTCGCCGCTCGCGGCATCATAATACATCATGAACCCGCCGCCGCCGAGCCCCGAGCTTTGCGGCTCCACTAGCCCCAGCATGGCCTCCACGGCGACAGCGGCGTCTACCGCATTGCCACCACGCCGCAAGACCTCAAGCCCGGCCTCGGTCGCGAGCGGATGCGCGGAGGAGACGAATATTCGGCGCTCGTCCTGCGCCCAAGCGTCGGCAGCAAGTAGGAATGCGCATACGCACGCCACGCGCGCAAAGATCGTGATCAATCCCATGCGGCCCTCATTCGCTCGGCGCGATACGCGTCGCTCGTTCACAGCGGCGCGCACAAACAGCCATCGGGCCACCCAACACGCCGTCAGACCCTGCCGCCAGTGCCTGATCTTTGTCGGCTCATAACCGCAGGGCATGGGCCTCGCTCAGGACATGCCTGCCGCGCCCCCGGTCCGCAGCGCTAGTTATAGAGATTGACGGGAGGATCGCCGCGATTGAGCGGCGCGGAGAGGCGACGCTCGCTCTCGAACGTCGGCGTTCGCATCTGGGCGTTCCACGTCTCGAAATCGGCCGTCAATCGCCGGACGATCTCGGGATGGTCGTGCGCGACGTTGCGGGTTTCGGCGGGATCGTCTCGAAGATTGAACAAGTAGGTCAGCAGCCCCTGACCATCGGTCCGCTCCGCAACGATGAGTTTCCAATCACCCCTTCTGAGCGCGTAATTGGGCCCAGTACGCCACACGATGGCGCGTTCCGGCGGCGCGGCGCCCGAGACGAGCATCGGGATGATGTCGACGCCGTCGAGTGTTTGTGCGACCGGCTCCGCTCCCGCGAGCGCAAGCGCGCTGCGCGTCCAGTCGAAGCTTACGATTGGCGCGTCGTAGACCGCGCCTTCAGGCAGTCGGCCCGGCCAGGACGCAATCATGGGCACGCGTACGCCGCCCTCCAAGTACATGGCCTTGAAACCGCGGAATGGCGCGTTCGAGCAGACGCCCGGGCCGATATAGTTTGGACAGCCATTGTCGGAGATGAAAACGATCAGCGTATTCTGCAGCAATCCGCGCGCCTGCAGCGCAGACACGAAGCGGCCGACATTGTCGTCCAGCGCGAGCAGCATGGCTGCATAGATGCGCTCGCTTTGGCCTTCGATATGCGCGACGCGCTGTAGGTAGGGGCTGGTCGCTTGCAACGGCGAGTGCGGCGCGTTGTAGGCAAGCGTAAGGAAGAATGGTGCGCCACGCGACGAGTCGACGAACGCAATCGCTTCATCGGTGAGGATGTCTGTGAGATAGCCCTCGCGCGGCGTCGCCGGACCACGTCCCTCTTCCAAACGCATCGCGAAGAAGCCTTGCGGTGCGCCAGGCACCGGATCTGGCAGCCATTCGTCGTCCTCGGCTGGCGCGAGCATGTAGCCGGTGGCGCCCGGTGAAAAGCCGAAGAAGCGATCGTAGCCATGGCTCAGCGGATGTGTCTCCGCCGTTCGCCCCAGATGCCACTTGCCGATCAAAGCGGTGCGATAGCCTCGCTCGCGCAAAAAGTCCGGCAGGATACGGACGTCCTGCGGAATTCCCACGCCTTCAAGATCGCGCCGGACCGGATTGAACTCGTAGCCAAAGCGCTGCTGGTAGCGTCCCGACAGCAAGCTCGCGCGCGACGGCGCGCAAACAGCCGACGTGACATAGCCATTGGTGAAACGCACGCCGCGCGCGGCGAGCGCATCGATATGGGGCGTCGGCGTCCGGGTGCCGCCATAGGCGGAGAGATCGCCATACCCCAAATCGTCCGCGACGATGAAGACGATGTTCGGCGCCTGTGCATGCGGCCTGGGCGCCGGACTGCTCGATGAGGCGCACGAGCCGACCAGGATCGCCGCAGCGAAAACGAGGCGCTTCAACATCACATTACCCGACCTCTATGGGAGGCGCTGGCGGGACAAGAACGCGCCTGTCCCGCCAGCGTTGAGCGGCGATGCGCTCAATAGCTGAAGCTGAGTTCCGCGCCATAGACGCGCGGATCGCTGAGATAGGCGTTATTGGCGATGGTCTGGATTGTGTAGATTTCGTCGGTCAAATTCTTGCCGAAGATTGAGAAGCGCCAAGAACCGCTATCGACGCCGATGCGGGCGTCAAAGCGCTCGAATTCTTCAAATTCGCGGGAATTCTCTGCGTTCTCGAAGCCGCCCAATTGAGTCTGGAAGCTGGTAGAGGCGAAGCCCTCGAGTCCTAGACCAATATCGTGGCGATAGGTCAGGTTCAGCGTGCCGATGAGGTCACGCGTCCGGTTCACACGGTTGCCCGCGAGGTCAGTCGGCACGCCGCCAATGATGGCGATCGTTCCGTCCTTAAACTCCCCGTCGCTGGTGGAGAGGCCAAGGCCGAAATTGAGACGCCCTCCGGCCAGATCGAAATTGCCGCGCGCCTCGATCTCGGCGCCCCACACTTCAGCGCCCTCGCCATTCTGCAGGATGAACGCCGTGTTGGTCGGACTCGCGGCGGTCACGATCTGCACGTCCTCGGTCTCGGTGAAATAGGCCGCGCCCTCGACATAAACACGTCCGTCGAAAAGGCCGAGCTTGAAGCCAGCCTCATAGGAGGTCGCGAATTCCGGGTCGTACGGGATCAAATTGCCGGAGCCGGGAATGTCCGAGGGAATTCCGACATTGAAACCGCCTGGACGATAGCCGGTGGCGATGCGGCCATAGATCGAGGCGTCGTCCGCTAGGCTATAGCGCAACGTGGCGACAGGCATCACGCGGGTCCACGATTCGCTGAGCTGAACGCCCAGAATTTCCACTGCGGTAGATGCGGCGGAATTGCGCGTACGGTCGAAGTCGAAGGTTTTGTCATCGACCTGCACACGGGCCTCAAGGCCAAGGGCCAAACGCTCGGTGATATCGTACTCGACCGCGCCAAAGACGGCCCAAGACTCCAATTCTTCCCGGGAATCGTCATCGCGCAATTGCGCGCGCAACCCTGCCGCGGCCCCGGCGAAGCCAACATTCTGCAGCAGGACCTCCGAGCTATTCCGCTGCATTTCTGCGCCGATGAGCCAGCTGAAACGGGCGTCGGCGCTGGGCGAGGTCAGCACGCCAATTAGGCCCGAACGAGAGAAATCTTCGTATTGATTGGAGATCAAATCGATTGGCTGCGCGGGCGTGGCCGGCGGAAACACAGACGTGATCCCTTCGAAGCCCAGATAATGATCAAGGTCGTCATTCGTGCGGCCCGCGTCGCGGATTTTGAAGCTGCCGCGCAGTTCGAAATTGGCCCAGCCAAGATCGTGTTCGAAATCCAAATAGCCGGAATTCTCCGTGATGTCGGCATAGCCCAGCCGGCTGATGTTGCGCACGAACGGGTCCGGATCGAGCGTTGTCAAATTGTTGCGCAGGGCCCGATAGCCGTTGATGCCAAAGCTCGGCGCCGTGGAATCGTAATATTCATAAGTGACGCGGATGGTGGTGTCGTTGGTCGGGGAGACCTCGAACACCGCGCGTGCGCCGCTGGTCTCTTCGGTGTCGATCGTGTCGCCCGTCGACAATTGGGTCAGGAAACCGCCGTTCTGATCATAAGAGAAGCCGCCAATTCTGAAGGCTGCGTCCGCCGTGACCGGCACATTGATGACGGCTTCCAGCTCGGTGCGCTCAATGTCGTTGTAAGAAACGGAGCCGCGGATGCCAAACTCATCGTCGGGGCGATTTGCGACCGCATTCACAGCGCCGCCGACCGCATTGCGGCCATACAATGCGCCCTGAGGACCGCGCAGAACTTCGATGCGCTGCAGATCAAACAGATCGACGGCGTTAAATCCGCGACCGCCAAAGCCGCCGCCGGCGATATAGTGGCCGTCTCGATAGACGCCCACAGCGGATTCCGAGAAGCCGTTTCGCCCGCCGCCTTGCCCGCGCAAGGAAATCTCGTTTGTGTACGCCGGACCGCCGTTGACCAACGCCGCGCTCGGCAATTGGCGCAGAATATCGGCCGTGTTGCTGATGACGTAATTCTGCTGGTCCGCCGCGGTGATGGCGGACACCGCGCCGGGCACCTCGATCAGGGTTTCCTCGCGGCGACGCGCAGTGACGACAATATCACCTTCGCTGGCGGCCTCGTCCTGTGTGGCCGCGGCGACATCCTGCGCCATCGCGGGTGCGGCAAACGCGAAAAAGCATGCAGGCAGCGTGGCAAGAAGAACGTGGCGCATCGAATGACCCCTCCCGTGGTCGCCTGCTAGGGATCAAGCCCTGCAGGATTGTCGACAAAATCTAGCCTAGGGTTTGCCATCGTGTCCACCCCCGCGCGCGCGCATCTTCCTGCGCGCGTTGACGCAACCGCTGATCGCGCGCTGAGCGAACGGGACTTAACTGCGGCTTTAGTCGAACTTACGGTTGACGTGACGCCCTTCGCTCTTGCCTAAATGGCGTCCGGCAATCACTGATCTGAGCCACACACAATTCCATGCCCAAACCCCAATCCAAGCCCAAACTTGTGGCGCTGCGCACGCCGGACGCGCGTGTATCCGCGCTCGGCATCGCGCGCGCCACCGCCCGGGACATTGAGCGCGGCGTCTATCTCCCCGGCGCGCGGCTGCGCGAGCAGGAGCTTGCCGATCGGTTCAAGTGTTCACGCGCGCCGGTGCGCGAGGCGCTGCGCCTGCTCGAAAGTCAGGGCAGCATCGTCATTGAACCTATGAAAGGCGCACGCGTGGCGACGCCCGATGACGCCAATTTCTACGAGGTGTTCTTGATCCGGCGCGCGCTTGCGGGGCTTATGGCGCAGCAAGTCGCGAATGCACCCAAATCAAAGAACAAGAGCCATTTCATCGTACTCACGGCGGAGTTGCCAAAACGCGCCGAAGCAGCGGTCGACGGCCACGAGTTCGCTGGCGACGTCCGCCAAGTCATTCGCGCGCTGATCGACGCCGCGCAGACACCTCGCACCGTGCAGCTTGTACGCAGTCTCACGTTTGGTCACGAGGCGTTTCAAGACGACATCGTCGATTCAAAGAAGAACAGACTCGCGCAAGCGCAATATTGGTCCCAAATGGGCCTGGCCGCTGCGTCGGGCAAACCAGAGGCCGCGCGCGCGGCGATGGAGGCGATCTTCGATTATTCGCGCGCCTATATCGAGAACCGGCGGACGCCGAATCTGGCGAAGGCTCCGTCGAAGGCGAAGAAGGCGCGCAAATAGCTATGACGCGCCGAAGAGCACCTCAGGCCGCCAATCGTTGAGCGAGCCGCGCAAACGGTGACCGCCGAGTTCAGCCGTTACGAACGCCCCATGCCAAGTTTGTCCGTAAAGCGGGATCGTGTAGGCGGTTTCAATGACCGCATGGCCTTCCATGGCATCATTGGCGCCAAAATCGATTCTGAGCGTACGATTGGCGCTTGGCGGCGCGATACGTACCCTTCCGGTTCTGGTGGACGCGCCTTGTTGGAGAATGTAGCCGCCTGAATCTTCGGGAATCTGCAGCAACGTCACGCCAACCCCTTCGCCCCACAGCGAGGCGAAGGCAAAAGGCGTCGTGAAGCGCGCTTCAGTCTGCCGTTGCTCGTGGAACTGGCCGACGCCGCGAATGCGGAAGGCGCGGCCATTCACACGAAGGTCGCCTTCGATTGGGCCAAAGGCCTCGACCCGCCCTTCCAGCAGTCCAGCGCGCATCAGCGCCGGTCTGAAGGCTAGGTCCGCCTCCACCACACCACTCTCGCGACTTGAAACACGCGCGGCGAGGTGTGCCGCGCGCGCGTCCTCTGAAGCCCCTTCACGAGAAAAGCGAAGTACGCCCGCGGCGTCGGCATAGTGCGCCAGATTGCCAATTGGCGTTTCGTCCTCGGTGCAAGGCGCGGCGTGATCGACGTAGGCGAAAAAGCCATCTGGCGTCTTCACGTGCGTCCACAGCCACGCCACCCGGTAGGCAGGATAACGGCAGAGGCGCGCGGTGAAGTGAACGCCAACGTGTTCATCCGAGACCGACAACATCACGGATTCGCTTGGCGTCTCGAGACCTTGCGGCGGCATGAAACGCTCTCCTCGTGCGGGCGTCACGCAGGCCGACGCCGGCAGCGCAGCCAGCACTGCCCTGCGCGAAACAGACGACGATATCGGCGCCATGGGACCCTCAATAAGATTGTCGACTCTTTGCAGGATGTCGCGTTAAGCTGGCGATAGCAAGGCGGAGCATGCCGCCAAGGAGCGAGAGCCCGATGATCACGCGACGCACCGTTCTGGGCGCGACGCCGGCGGCGGTTGCCGCCTCCACCGCGCGCGCGGAAGACGGCGCCGTCATGCAATGTCTCGCCTTGCTCGACGCACAAGCGCACTTGCGCACCGGGAGCCCCGGCGACACCGCCGTAGCAGGTCATGTGCGCGCCACGCTGAGCGACGCCGGTTTTCGAGTGATGACGCGCAATGTCGAGGCGCCGGCATTTGAGACGCGGCGCGCCGCTTTGGAATGGCCGGGCGGCGAGGTCGCCGTCGAGCCACAGCCTATCGTCCGCGCGACCGGCGCCGAAGGCGTGCGTGGGCCGCTTCGACTTTGGCGGGACGCTAGCGATTCCGAGTCGATGACCGGCGCGATCGCGCTCGTTTTGCTGCCGCATGGCCGGCACTCGCAATTGATGGCTGAACCCATTCGCTCAATCCTCGCCCAAGTGGCGCGCGCCGGTCCGCGGGGCATCGTGCTCATCACCAACGGCCCAACCGGCGAGAGCATCCTGCTCAATACGCCGATTGATGGCGCCGGACTTCCCCATCTTCCCCTGGCAGTGCTGGGACCAGCGCCAGGCGCCAACGCCATCGCCGCAGCGCGCGCCGGCGTCGAGGCGACATTGATCATCGACGGCCAGGCCCGCAGGGTGCGCAGCCCGAACATGTGGGGCGTTATCGAGCGTGACGCGCGCTTTATTGTCGTTTCAACGCCGCGCACAGCGTGGAATCCGGCCGTCGCCGAGCGCGGCCCCGGGCTCGCCGCTTTCACAGCGCTGGCGCGCTGGGCGCCGCGCGCGCTTTCCGCATACAGCCTGATGTTCGTCTCCACGACGGCGCACGAGTACGACAACGCCGGCGCGCATGTGTTCTTCGAGCGCCATGCACCGCCGCCCGAGCGCGTCGCGCTCTGGCTACACTTGGGCGCTGGTTTTGCCGCGCGAGATTTCCACGAGGTGGGCCGCTTTGCGCTCGCGCCTTTGCCGAGTCCGGATCCACAGCGCTATCTCATGGGTTCGGACGCACTCGTCCCTAGCCTGCGCGAAAGCTTCGCGGGGCAGCCCGGCTTGGAAGCTGCGTATCCCACATCAGCGGGCGCGGCGGGCGAATTGGGCGAGGTTGTTCAGCGCGGCTATGCGCCGGCCTTCGGCCTCTTCGCGGCGCACCGCTTTCATCATGTGGCGCAAGACCGGCTGGACAAGACGGACCCGGCTTGGATCGACGCCGCAGTTCAAGCGCTCAAGCGCACGCTTACTCGCGTGCTTGCCTAGGAGACCGACAATGAGATTCATCTGCGCGCTTGCCGCGATGATTGCGCTGACATCGTGCGCGACGAGCGTCCCCGCGCAGAATGAGGTGCGCGTCGAGAGCGGATTGGTGCGCGGCGTCACGGAAAACGGCATTGTCGTGCATCGAGGCATTCCGTTCGCCGCGCCGCCCGTCGGCGAGCGGCGCTGGCGCCCCCCGTCGCCGCCTTTGCCTTGGCAGGGCGTCCGCGACGCCAGCGCCTATGGTCCAGCGTGTCCGCAGCCCGAGCGTGGCGACCGGCCAGGCAGCGGACGCGCCGATACCCAAAATGAGGATTGCCTCAATCTCAATGTGTGGGCGCCGGAAGGCGCGCGCGATTTGCCTGTCATGGTGTGGATCCATGGCGGCGGACACCGCATCGGCTCTGGCACGTTCCCCCTCTATGACGGCGCGTCGTTGGCGCGCCAAGGCGTCGTACTGGTCACCATCAATTATCGCATTGGTCTGTTGGGTTATTTCGCCCATCCCGCGCTCACGCAGGAAGCCGATGCCAACGCGCCGCTCGGAAATTATGGACTGATGGATCAAATCGCGGCGCTCGAGTGGGTGCAGCGGAACATCGACGCGTTTGGGGGCGATCCCAACCGCGTCACGGTTTTCGGCGAGAGTGCGGGCGGCGCCAGCATTCTCTACCTGCTCGCTTCGCCGCGCGCGCGCGGCTTGCTACACCAAGCCATCGTGCAATCCGGCGGCGGCCTTCAGCGTCCGCTCTCCTTGGCGCAGCAAGAGCAGCAAGGCGTCGCTGCCGCCGCACGCATCGGCATTGATGCGACCGCAACAGCCGCGAGTCTACGCGCCGCGTCCGCCACGCAATGGGTTGAGGCGCTGGGCGATTTGGAAGGTATGGGCTTTGGCCCATTCATTGACGGAAGGCTGGTTACCGAGGCGCCGTCACGGGCTTTCGCCGAAGACCGCGCGGCCGATGTCCCGCTGATGATCGGCGCCAATGATAACGAGGCGAATGTCATCACTTCGCTTGGCGTATCCGGTGCAGCGCTCAACGTGCTTGGCCCACGGCTCGCGGAGCTGCGCGCCCGCTATGGCGACGTCACGGATCAGGAGTTTGAACGCCAGGCGCTCGGCGACGCCTTCTTTGTTGCGCCCGCAGCTTGGGTCGCAGCCCAAGCGGCCGACGGGACGGCGGCGAGTTACCTCTATCACTTCACCTACGTGACGGCGCGACGGCGGGGCGCTGTCCCCGGCGCCATCCACGGCGGCGAGATACCCTACGTATTCAACAATCTCGACCGTCTTCCGATGCCGCCCGCCTTCTTCACCGACGAGGACCGCACTTTCGCGACAATGATCTCTTCGTGCTGGGTCACATTTGCGCAGACTGGATCGCCAACGTGCGCTGAAGAACAGCCTTGGCCCGCTTATTCTCCCGCGACGGACGAAGTGATGCTGTTCGGCGCAGACACCGCCGCGGCGCTGCACCCGCGCCGCCCGGCGATCGACTTTCTAATCAACGCACTCACGGAGCGCCCGCAATGATCACTGCATCACGTCGTACGCTGCTGGCCGGCGTCGCCCTCGCCGGCCTGTCCGGCTGCGCCTCAAACAATTCCGCCATCGCCGATCCTATCGATCACTATGTCGCCGCCTTTTATTACGCGTACCCGATCTACGAATTTGCGCGCACGGCTTGGGCGTCAGCGGGGCCATCGGCGCAACGCCCCGTAAATCGGTTCAATCAAATCATGCATCGACGCACGCTGACCGATCATACGGGACGCAACATCACTACCCCGAACAACGACACGGTTTATTCCTCCGCGCGGCTCGATCTCACCAATGGTCCGCTGCTGGCGGAGTTTCCCACACTTGAGGATCGCTATTTTTCCGTGGCGTTCATGAACGCTTACACGGACAATTTCGCGTATGTGGGCACGCGAGCCACCAATGGCGTTGGCGGCCGCGCGCTGATCGTCGGACCAAGGTGGGAGGGCGTCGCGCCAGACGGTGTGCGCGTCATTCGTTCTCAGACCGATGACGTGTGGATGTTGGCGCGCATTTTGGTTGAAGGACCGGAGGATCTGCCTGCCGCCAACGCCGCGCAAGATCACATCCGTTTCCTTGAGGTTCCCGACGCCGCCCCCTTGCCCGTCAGGCCAACCAGCTCCGACGACCTTGAGAACTTTCTTGCCGTGGCGAACGCGATGCTCGCGCGCGCGCCGCTGACCGACCCCGTGGGGCGGCGCGCGGCGCAATTTGCAGACACCGGTTTGCGCGCTGGCGACATCGACGCATGGGCGTCGATATCGCAGGCCCAACGCGACTGCTGGACGAGCGCGGCGGCGCGGGCGATGGAAACGCTCCGTGGCGGGTTTACGTTGCGCGGACAGACCATCGCTGGCTGGCACTATCCGCCGCCTGGCGTTGGCGCCCCCGGTGACGCAGATGACGTGCGCGCAGCGGTCGCACTCTCTGGTCTAGCGGCTTTGGAAGCCGTCGAAGCGACCTATGCGCGCGCGGACGACGACAATAACGGTGAACCGCTGAATGGCGCTCGCGCCTACACGCTGACTATTCCGGCCAATGTACCCGCTGGCGCGTTCTGGTCGCTGTCCATGTATCAGCTGGAATCCGACGGCCGCCTTTTCTTCACGCAGAACCCATTGCAGCGGTTCGCGATTGGCGACCGCACCACGGGTCTGCGTCCGAACGCCGACGGTTCCTACACCATCGCCCTCCAACACGCCCAACCTGCAGACACGAGCAATTGGCTGCCCACACCGGCAGGACCATTCGTGGTGACGTTCCGAATCTACTTGCCGCAGCCGCCGATCCTTACCGGCGATTGGCGTTTGCCTGCGGTGACACGCGTCGCATAGCGCGGTCACACTTCTTGGCGACGGAAGCAGTGCGCGGCATGGTCATTGACGATGCCGACGGCTTGCATCCAAGCGTATACGATGGTGGGGCCAACAAACTTGAAGCCGCGCTTCTTCAACTCTTTGGAGATGCGTTGTGAGAGCGGCGTCTGCGCGGGAAAGGTCTTCCCATCGCCCTTGAGCACCTCACCCGCCGTGAATGACCAGCAAAAATCGGCGAAGTCCTCGCCGCGCTGTCGCATTTCCAAATAGATCTTGGCTGCGGCGATGGTGGCCTCGATCTTGGCGCGCGACCGGATAATGCCAGGATCGGCAAGCAGACGCTCGATGTCACTTTCCGTGAAGCGGGCGACTTTGACCGGCTCGAAGCCTTTGAAGGCTTTGCGGAACGCCTCACGCTTGCGCAGAACGGTTATCCAAGAGAGCCCGGCTTGGAAGCCTTCAAGCATCAGCATCTCCCATAGCATCCGCCCGTCGCGCTGCGGCACGCCCCATTCTTCGTCGTGATAGGCGAGATAAAGCGGGTCCTCGCCCGGCCAGCGGCAGCGTTGCTTAGGTTTGCTCATGCCACCCTCCTAACGCGGCGGGGCGCGCCTTCGCCAGAGCAGTTGCCTAGGCGTCGCTTTGGTTGTTGGATGCAACCTGAGGATACAATGACCGTTTGGCGCACCTTCGCTTTGCTCACCTGCCTTGTCGCGCTCGCCGCCTGCGGCCCGCAGATTGGCGATCTTGAGCGCGGCGAGGAAGCGCGCGTCGTGCGGGCGTACAACGGCGACACGCTCGAACTCGACAATGGCCTTCGGGTGTTTCTGGCGGAAATTGATGCGCCGCGCGGTGAAGAAGATTACGCGGCGCAGGCGCAAGGCGAGTTGGAGGCGCAGGCGCTGCACCGCGAGGTGCTCCTCGCCTATGGCGGCACAAGACGTTGGGCCGGTCGAGCGCGCGAGGACGGGACCACCAACGAAGCCGCGATCGCCCATGTATTCGTAAAGAGCGAAGGCGGGCGTTGGTTTTGGCTACAACACGAATTGGTCGCGCGGGGGGCCGCTTTTGTGCGGCCGCGGCGCGACAATCATGCGCGCGCAGAAGAACTCATCAGCCTTGAAGCGCAGGCGCGCGCGGCGGAACGCGGGATGTGGGCCAGACGCACCTATCGCCCGCTCAGCGTTCGCGCCGCAGCCGATCAAGCGATCGCGGTCAACGCCAATTGCCTGCGCGGAGACGCACCCTTTCGCGTCCTTGAGGGCCGCGTTGCGACGGCGCGCGTGTTTCAGAGCCGCGCGGCACTGACAATGGACGGGGCCAGCGACACCGCGCCGTTCACACTGGTTGTATTTGGCGAGAATTTTAACGCGTGGGACGGTCCCGCGCTTTCGTCCTTGGGCGGCGCCAGAATCCGCGCGCGCGGAGCGCTTGGAGTCTATCGCGATGCGCCGCAGATCTGCTTGGAGCACGGCTCGCAACTTGAAGTGCTCACCGAAAATCAGCCGACATAGCCGGCGGCGACGGGATCACCGACGCGCGCGATCAACGCCCGACGCAGCTTTTCAAGCGCCGCACCCTCGATTTGGCGTACGCGCTCTTTGGAGATGCCGAGGCGTTCTCCCAGCGCTTCCAAGGTCGCCGCTTCTTCTTCCAGCTTACGCTCGCGAATAATCAAACGCTCGCGATCCGACAGATCGCCCAGAGCCTCCCGCACAAGAGCCGAACGCGCGACGCTGTCGTGATTGTGCATCGCCTCGCCTTCGGGATCGGCCGATTCATCGGCCAGCATATCCTGCCACTCGCCATCGCCATCTTCGGTGAGGGGCGCGTTGAGCGAGCGGTCAGGCGCGGACAGGCGACCGGCCATCGCCTCCACTTCGTGTTCGGCCACACCCAACAGATTGGCGACCCGGGCGCGTGAGTCCGCACTCATCGACCCGTCGCCGATATCTCCAATACGCGCTCGAAGCCGGCGCAGATTGAAGAACAGCGCCTTCTGCGCGGATGTTGTGCCGGTGCGTACGATCGACCAATTGCGCAGCACGAAATCCTGCATCGATGAGCGAATCCACCACGACGCATAGGTCGAAAAACGCACTTCGCGATCGGGTTCAAAGCGCGCCGCCGCCTGCATCAGGCCGACATTGCCCTCCTGAACCAGGTCGCTCATCGGCAGGCCGTAATGGCGGAAGCGCGCCGCCATAGCGACGACGAGGCGGAGATAGGCCGTGATCAATTCGTGCAGAGCGCGCTCGTCGCCCGATTCGCGCCATCGGCGCGCCAGCTCACGCTCGTGATCGGCCGCTAAGAGCGGAGCGCGCATGGCCGTGCGGAGGTAGCGTTGCGCGCCGCGCTGGAGTTCGGCTGTTTCTGAGACCGCCATGGCTATTACTACGTCCGAGCCCGCGCCGGGTTTTGTCCAAGGACGTCACAGGACCGCCCGCGCACATCACGAACGCGTGAGGATGAGACAAGGCGCCAAAGAAAAGGCCGGGCTTCTGGCCCGGCCTTTGTTCCGTTCAGCTGATCCCGATCGCTCAGGCGGCCGCGGCTTGCTTCTTCGAAGCCAGCGAGGCCGTCACCTTCGCCACGGCGTCGTCACGCGTGACCTTCTCAACTGCCGCGAGTTCGCGCGCCATGCGATCCAGCGCGCTCTCATAGAGCTGGCGTTCGGAATAAGATTGTTCCGGCTGGTCGGACGCGCGGTGCAGGTCGCGCACGACTTCCGCGATCGAAACCAGGTCGCCCGAATTGATCTTCGCTTCGTATTCCTGGGCCCGGCGCGACCACATGGTGCGCTTGATACGGGCGCGGCCCTGCAGCGTCTTCATGGCCTGATCGACCACGGCGCCAGAGGCCAGCGGGCGCATGCCGCAGGACTTCGCCTTCGTGGTCGGAACCCGAAGCGTCATCTTGTCTTGCTCGAACGAGATCACGAACACGTCGAGATCGATGCCGGCCACGGCTTGCTTCTCAACGCCCATGACCCGTCCAACGCCATGCGCCGGATAGACGATGTGGTCACCAGGGCGGAAAGCAATTGAAGGCGTGGCGGTCGTGGTCATCCAGAGCTCCGTTGTCCCAACTCAAACTTGACAGACGGAGTTACCGCAGTCTCACCCGCGACAGACACAGCAAAGCGGACGGTTTCGCCCCGCCCGCGACTTTCCGTGCCTGTGCGCAATCAGATGAGCGCTATGGATTGATCCGGCTGTGGCGCGAATTCGCGCCGAATTTCGATTGTTGATAGTGTATAACACAAAATTCGGCGGATTTGAAGCCGCCTGACTGTGGCAAGTTATTCGCCTCGGCCAGGGGCCGGATCAAAGTATTTTTCAAATTTACCCTTTTCGTCCTTCATGGCCTCGCGGTCTTCAGGGGGCGTCCCCTTCACCGTAATGTTCGGCCAAATCTTGGCGTACTCAGTGTTTATTTTAAGCCACTTCCCGTCCGGCTCGTCTTGGCTGTCCGGCTTGATCGCATCGACCGGGCATTCCGGTTCGCAGACACCGCAATCGATACATTCGTCTGGGTGAATGACGAGGAAGTTCTCGCCCTCGTAGAAACAGTCGACGGGGCAGACCTCGACGCAGTCCATGTATTTGCAACGCACGCATGCGTCGGTGACGATATAGGTCATGTCGGCCCAGTTCCGCTTCGGAGCCTCAGATGGCTAAAGGGGGCTGAGGCGTCAACCCACGGAATCTGCGTCAAGTTCAGCGTACAGGAGCCGCGCCTCCGAGGCGGGCCCACGGCGCGCGCCAATGCCCTCCACGCGCACGGCAATCAGGCGCCCGCGTTGAGGGAACACCAGCGCATCGCCAGGGGTGACCTCGACGGAGGGCTTTTCTATGCGGCGCGCAAACCCTTCGTGCACGAGACGGACCCCGCCCTCGCTAATCAAGCGAGCGGCGGCGGCCCGCGTCTTGGCGAAGCGGGCGCGGTGCAGCCAGAGATCCACGCGCTGGCGGTCGTTCATGCGCGGCGCTTCCGCCGACGCGGCGGCTGCTCCGAAGCGGGCAGGAGATTGGCTAGGGCCGCGAATGCGTTGTCCGCAGGCGGCGGCTCGCGCCGCCGCGGCTTGCGCTGACGCTGACCCAGCACCCAACGTGGGCCCGCCCCCTCCTCGACCTGAATCTGCCGATACCCCAGCGAGCCAAGAATCACCGGTAATTCCCGCACCGGTCGGCCAATCAAGCGCGCCAATAAGGCGTCGGGATGCGGCGGCTCGGCCGCGAGCGCATCGGCCAACCGCTCAACAATATCGAAGCGCACAGCAACACGGCCACACGCGCGATAACCAGCGGCTGCGCACTCACCCCAATGTCGGTGTCGATCAAGCGGAACGCTCAACGCTCCAGGCCGCGCGATGAACACACTGCGCGGCTCGCCTGGATGCGCGGCGTGCCAGAAGATCGCCAGGGTGTGCGCGGCGCGCGGCTTGAGCAACGCCGGCATAAAGACGGTGTGACGACCGACGCGAACACCGGCTTTCGCGAGCGCGGCAAGCGAGGCTTCGCTGATGTGAGATATCTCCTCTTTTGCGCGATCGAGTGCGCCGGCATTCTCGATCAGACGAAACGCCAGCCCGCGCGCATCGGACGGCAGCTTGCCGTCACGCCAAGCGGCTTCGAGTTGGGCCAGCGGCCGCAGATCGTGGGCGGCCATCCGCGCCAACCAGAGCTCAAGACGTTCATGCGCGGCGCCACGTTCCTGCGGCGACGCGTCCGTGGCGCCGACCAATTCAAGGCGCGGCTTCAACACCGATTGCTTCGGCGTCAGCCGGGCCACGACAGCGCCATCGACGCGAACGCGACCGTCACGTTGCAAGCTGAAGTCGGCATCCTCCGCCGCCGCGATCCGCGCTAGCCGCCGCGACACCTCCGGCCGCAGCGCGCGCATCGCGGCATTGCGCAAGGCGCGGCCCTCCACGCCGCCCGTGGCGCGCGGATCAGGCTTGAAATCCAGACCATCGAGCTGGCCGACAAAATGACCCTCGACCGTGACTTCCCCATCTTCGGAAACGCCCGCCAACATCGCGTCTTCGCGCTTCAACCCCTTCAGCAACGCGCTAGTGCGGCGGTCGATGAAGCGTTGCGTGAGCGCGGCGTGAAGCGCGTCCGAGAGGCGATCCTCCACCTCCCGGGTGCGCCCACGCCAATACGCCACATCGTCCAACCAATCAGCGCGGTTGGCCGCGTAAGCCCAGGTACGAACGTGCGCGAGCCGCGCCTGCAACGTCCCGAGGTCGCCGTCTGGTCGATCGAGCTTCTCAATCTCGGCTTCGACCCATTCCGCTGGAATGCGGCCCTTACTAGCGACGATGTAATTGGCGATGCGACCAACGAGTGTCGCGTGCTCATCCGGCGTCGCCTTACGGAAATCCGGCAGCTGGCACGCCTCCCATAAGCGCCGCACATCGGCCTGGCCGTTGATCCGATCCATCAGATCGTCGTCGGCGGCCAAGCGCAGCAGCACGCCTTCGTCATCCGCGCCGCGCACGCGCATCAGGCCTGGCTGCTCCGGCGGTTGCGCCAAGGTCGCGATCAAACGCTCAACGCTGTCAAAGTTCAGCTTCTCATTGCGCCATTGCACGGCGACGACGGGCTCGAATTCATGCGCCTCGACACGCTCGATAATGTCTTCATCAAACGGCGCGCATTCGCCCGTTTCACCAAAAGCGCCGTCGCGCGTGTAGCGCCCGGCGCGGCCAGCGATCTGCGCAATCTCGTCCGGTCGCAGATCGCGCCAGGAATGGCCGTCGAACTTCCGTCGCGAGGCGAACGCGACATGATCGACGTCCATGTTCAAGCCCATGCCGATCGCATCAGTGGCGACAAGGAAATCCACCTCGCCGCTCTGATAAAGCTCCACTTGCGCGTTGCGCGTGCGTGGGCTGAGCGCACCCATCACCACCGCCGCGCCGCCGCGATGCCGGCGTAGCAATTCAGCGATTGCGTAAACTTCCTCCGCCGAGAACGCGACCAGCGCCGAGCGCTTTGGCAGTTTGGTGATCTTGCGATGCCCCGCATAATTCAGCGTCGACATGCGCTCGCGCCGGCTGACCTCCGCCTCCGGCAGGAGTTTCCGGATCATCGGCCGCATCGTCTCGGCGCCCAGCAGCATGGTTTCGCCAAAGCCGCGCATATTGAGGATGCGGTCGGTGAAAACGTGGCCGCGGTCGAGATCGGTGGCCACCTGGATTTCGTCGATGGCGACGAACTCCACCGCTTTATCCAGCGGCATCGCTTCCACGGTGCAGACGAAATAGCGCGCCGTCTCCGGGACGATCTTCTCTTCTCCAGTAATTAGGGCGGCCAAAGCCTCGCCCTTGGCGGCGACCACCTTGTCATAGACCTCGCGCGCCAACAGGCGCAGCGGCAGACCAATCATGCCGCTGACGTGGCCGAGCATCCGCTCGATGGCGAGATGGGTTTTGCCGGTGTTGGTGGGGCCAAGGACCGCCTTCACGCGGGCGCGCGCGCTCATGCTCCGACGATGGGCGGCTGAGACAGCGATTTCAAGGCAAGCGCAAATACTCGCTTACCGGAAAAACAAGAGAAGGAATCAAGAACGAATCAGTCGCGAATCAGTTGATTTGATTCGTTGGCCATCCGTTCACGGCCATATCTTGTGGTTAAGACTTAAGTAACACACAAGACTGCTCCAGCGCATGGAAAAGGCCGCCGACATCTCTGTCGGCGGCCGCTCATTTCAAAGCCGAAGCGATCAGCGCAGACGCGTGCCGTTGAACGTCAGGCGGCGGGCTTCGAGGCGCACGACCCCGACGCCGTCGGTTGGCATTTCGATCGTGACCGGGGCCCACATGCCGCTTTCCGTGCGGGCGAACAGGAAGGTCAGGGTCGCCGCTTCCTGCGGATCACTGAAACCAGCGATCGGGCGGAATTGGACGCGGCAGCGGACACCCGGCCCCTGATAGGCGCGAGAATTGATGTTCACATTGCCATTCGGCGTCATGACGAAATCAAAGCGCGACCGTCCGTCCATATAGATGCGGAGGGTCTGGGCGCATGGGTCGCCATCCGTGGTGACCATCGCCGCGATCGCCGTGATCTGGTCGATTACATTGCGACGCTGCTCGGCCGTGGCCGGCGGATCGCCCATATTGGGCCGTCCCGGGGTGGCCGTTGTGACCACGTCATTGGCCGTGAAGGCCGCGCGGATCAGGCGGCCATTGGGGCGATCTTCGCGGCGGCGGCCGCCCTGGTGTTCGTAAGAAACGGTGCGGAGCGTCCCATCGGCGGCGACCGTGCCGCTGACATTATAGCGGTAATCCTGGCTGCGCTGGAGGGCAGCCCCCACCCAGCCCTTCATCTCGCGGGTGGCGCTGGCGGTGTAGGTCGAGCCGGTTTGGCTGAAACGGTAATTGAAGTCGCCGGCTTCGATGCCGCGCGCGATCACCGCGTAAGAGCCTTCAAAGGTGCGATTGCCGGTCTGGGCGGCGGCCGGGCTGGCCAAGGCCGCCACACCGAAAACCACTACGAGACCTCGAACCCAGTTCTTCATCACCAAACCCACCATGGACGGTTTTTGCCGTATCGAGGCGCCTCTTACTGCGTGCATACTGATCCAGTCATGAACCAAATCGGGCGGTTTCATGGAGGAGCGGCCCGCCACGCCCGGAATGAGCCATTAGTTCTTTGCCGTCCTTGACCCTGACCAGGCCATCGCGTATGCGTCCGCGCTTCAATTTTACCTCTGAACTAGAGAGCCCCATGTCCCGCCGCTGCGAACTGACCGGCGTTAATCGCCAAATCGGCCACAAGGTCAGCCACTCCAACATCAAGACCAAGCGCGAGTTCAAGCCGAACCTGGTCGATGTGACGCTGGCGAGCGAAGCCCTGGGCCAGAACTTCAAACTGCGTATCACCGCGGCGGCTCTCCGCTCGGTCGATCACCGCGGCGGCCTCGACCAATTCTTGCTCAAGGCTGATGAGGCCGAGCTCTCCACGCGTGCGGCTAAGATTCGCCGCGACCTCAAGAAGAAGCTCGCGGAGACCGTCGCGGCCTAAAGCCTCGTTCAAGCTGAGTTTGAGACGCGCGTGCCTCGCGGCACGCGCGTTTTGTTTTGCCGCCTGCTCCGGGCCGGACCATCGGTCACATTCTGGCCTCGCCCGCGTTCCCTTAACAAACGCCATGAGCACGCTGCCGCCATGTCCGAATTGTGCGTCCACTCTGACGTACGAAGACCCGCCGCTCTTCATCTGCCCCGAATGCGCGCACGAATGGTCGGCCGATGCTGCAAGCGCCGCGCCCGATTCCGACGCGCCGATCCGGGACGCCAACGGCCAAGTGCTCGCCGACGGCGACACCGTCGTCATCATCAAGGACCTGAAGGTCAAAGGCGCCTCGCAGGCGCTGAAAGTCGGGACCAAGGTCAAGAACATCCGCCTCGTCGGCGGCGATCACGACATCGATTGCCGCATCGATGGCTTCGGCGCGATGAAGCTCAAATCCGAATTCGTGCGCAAGGTTTAGCCCAGCGCAGCGACTGCAGCCGCTGGATCGTCGCTGAACACGCCGTCGACGCCCGCCGCGATGAAGGTCCGGATCTCGCTCTCCGTATCGCCACGCATAGCGAGATAAGCCGGTGACGAGGCGTCGCCGCGACGCAAATTGGTCGGCAGGAAGTAATTTTCTGGCCGCATCGTCCACGGGTGCACAACGAGGTTCGCAGCGTGGGCGCGCCGCACGAGATCAGTCGGCGGCGCCATCAGATTGTTGACGTCACGCGGAATGATGAGGGACTTCTCCGGCCCCAGCCCGCGCGCGTATTCAGCGATCCGACGCAAACCCTCATCGCTCAACATCTGCGCATAGCTCAGATCGCGCCGATCCCACGGCCCGCCTTCGGACGAGACAAGTTGCACACATTGCCAACGAAGTGACGACATCTGCGCCAGGAGCGGCAACGGCCAGATCTCGAAGCATTGCACGAACAAGCGATCGGCCACCCGCTGCCCGCCTGCTTCACGCACCGCGGCGATGAACGCGGGCACGGGATCGAGGCCCTGTTCACGCAGAAACGTCGGATGCTTCAATTCGGGATAGACGCCGACATTGTGCTCCGCCGCGAGCGCCAGCACGTCGGCGAACGTCGGAACCTCTTCCTGGCCGTTATAGGCCATATTGGCTTGGCGCAATTGCGGAAGCCGCTCGATGCAGCGCAAGGTCTTTAGTTCGGCGAGCGTGAAATCTTCCACCCACCAGCCGGTCGCGGTGACGCCATCGACCACCTTCTCCTTGCGGCGATCGGCGAATTCCGCGCGCTGCACTACATCGGTCGTGCCGGAGATCTCATTCTCGTGCCGACACACCAGCACGCCGTCCTTGGTCATCACCAAATCCGGCTCGATGAAATCGGCGCCCTGCGCAATCGCCAACCGGTATGCGGCGAGTGTGTGCTCGGGCCTGAACGCACTGGCGCCGCGATGGGCGATCACGATGGGGCGTGTGGCGGCGGCTGGTTGAGTCATGGTTGCGCATCCTGCGAGCGCAACTGCGCCCAACACGACATCGCGTCGCCTCATACGCGCTCGTCCTGCGGCGCGAGTTTCGTCGTGAACAGCCCCATGAAGAGAATGGAGGCGCCAAAAAGAAGCGACCATGCGCCGAAGGTGGCGTCGAGCGTGGCGTCGAGATTGGGGAATGCGGTCGGAAATTCGTGGGTCAGGAAACCGTTGAGCAGCAGCACCGGCAGCGCCAGCCCAATCGACGCCTCCCCCTCATCGCCGGAGGCTTCCCCCAACAATTTGAGAAAAATGAGCGCACAGACAACGCCGACTACCGGGGCCGAAAGGAACGTGATCAGCCGCAGGCCTTCGTCAGGCAGGAAGAAGTACTGCCCGCCAAACCGAAACGCGGCGGCAACCAACAGCCAAAGCAAGAAGCCGAGCCCCATTGCGCGCATGATCATGATTGCGTCCCTCCAGTGTCGCGCAGCGCCATCAATTTTGTGACGACCTCGCGCAGCTTTTCGTCCGAAACAGGGCAGCCAATGGTGTCCGCTGCCGTGACGCGGAGATAGTCCGCGACCATCTCGCGCGGCTTGCGCTCAATCAAGAGCCGCACGACGTGCGGCGCATAATCATCATACTCATCCGCCGGCACGCCGCATCCGATCGGATCCCAGTCTTCCCAGAGGATTTTCCGCACCGAACGGAAGTCGACGCTCATGCCTTCAACATCTCGCGCGAGATAATCACGCGCATGATCTCGTTGGTGCCCTCCAAGATGCGGTGCACGCGCAGATCGCGGACGATGCGTTCGACTTCGTAATCGGCCAGATAGCCGTAGCCGCCATGCAGCTGCAGCGCCTGGTCGGCGACTTTGAACGCTGTGTCGGTCACGAAGCGCTTCGCCATGGCGCAATGCTTCGACGCATCCGGCGCTTTGGCGTCCAGCTTTCGCGCCGCCGCGTGCAGCAAGGCGCGCGCTGCGGCAAGCTCCGTTTCCATATCCGCCAACACGAATTGCGTGTTCTGGAAATCGGCGATCGGCTTACCGAATTGCTTGCGCTCCTTCACGTAGTGCAGCGCGCGATCCAACGCGTCCTGCGCCCCGCCCAAGGCGCACGCGGCGATATTCAAGCGCCCGCCGTCAAGCCCCTTCATCGCATATTTGAAGCCTTCGCCTTCAGGGCCGACGCGATTCTCCGCCGGCACGTGGCAATCCTCGAAATTCACGATCGCAGTCGGCTGCGCGCGCCAGCCCATCTTGTCTTCGGCCTTGCCGAACGAAAGCCCCTTGGTCCCGTTCTCCACCAAAAGCGTCGATACACCCTTCGGCCCGTCATCGCCGGTGCGGCACATCAGAACGTAGAGATCGGAAAAGCCCGCGCCCGAGATGAATGCCTTCGCGCCGTTGACGACATAGTGCGCATTGCCATTCGGCTTTGCGCTGGTGCGCAATGCGGCGGCGTCCGAACCTGAACCCGGTTCGGTCAAGCAATAGGATGCAATCGTCTGCATCGTTGTCAGCTTCGGCAGCCAATGCGCGCGTTGCTCAGCATTGGCGAAGCTGTCGATCATCCACGCGCACATATTGTGGATCGACAAGAACGCCGCCGTCGAAATGCAGCCGCGCGACAGCTCTTCGAAGATCAACGCCGCATCGAGGCGCGTGAGCCCCGAGCCGCCATGCTCCTCGCCGACATAAATGCCGGCAAAGCCCAGCCCCGCGAGTTCCTGCAACACACCGCGATCGAGGCCCTCTTCTTCCCAGCGCGCCGCGTTCGGACGCAATTTTTCCTGCGCAAACGCGCGCGCGGTCTCGACAATAAGTTGTTGGTCTTCCGTGAGTTCGGCGGACATTGTTCCCTCGTTGCCCGCCTTATAGCCTTCCGTTGCCGCAATTCCAGCGTTCCGAGACAGGAACCGTCCGCACCCTCAGGTGTTTGGGTGTGCCGCCCGGCGCTCGGGGGCGCGAAATGGAGACAATTATGCGTAAGACTATCGCCACGGCGATTGCGGCGGCCGCGATGCTGAGCTTGGCCGCGTGCGGCGAGAACAACGCGGAGCAATCCGGCGAAAATCTCGATTCCGCCATCGAAGAAGCGACGCAAGGCAGCGAAAACCTGGGCGACGGCCCGCTCGAACAAGCTGGCGAGTCGATCGATGAAGCCACCGGCAACGAACAGAACAATGATCTCAGCGACGCCGTGAACGACGCGACCGACGGCGACGCCAGCACCAATCCGTAAGGAACCGTGTTCTGTGCAACACGTTGATTGACCCGGCGGCGCACGCCGTCGGAGACCAACAGGAGATTCCAATGTTGAAGTCCTTGCTGGCCGCGACCGCGGCAGCGGCTCTGCTCAGCGTCGCCGCCTGCGGCCAAGGCGCGAACGAGGAAGCGGGCGAAGCGGCCGACACCGCTTACGAACAATCCACCACCGGCACGACTGACCTGGGCCAAGGCCCAATGGAAGAAGCCGGCGAAGCGGTCGACGAGGCCACCGAAGGGGCGCCGTCCGGTACGACGCCGACCACGCCCCCGGCTGAATCGCCGACAACGACTCCGTAACGCGATCCTCGATCACGTTGCCGCAACACCCTTCGCGCCCTCGGCGCGGAGGGTGTTTTTGCATGCGGGCGCCACCGAAGTCTAAATAGCGATTGCCCCCGCCCCGACACTGCGTCACAACCCCCGGCCCCGGGAGTTCCCATGTTTAGCCGCTTGCCGCCGGCGCTTGTGTTGACGGGCGCGATTATCGCCGGCTCGGCGATGGACGCGACAATCAAGTTTCTAACGCTAACCAACCACGTGCTTTTGGTGGCGTTCGGTCGTTACCTGTTTGGCGCCTTATTCTCGTATGCGATCTGGCGCCGTAGCGGCGCGCCCGTGATCACAAAGGAGATGTGGCGCGCCCACGGCCTACGCGGCTTCGTCATTGCTGCGTGCGCTGTCCTATTTTTCTGGTCGCTCAGCATTCTCCCCCTCGCCGAGGCGGTCACACTTTCTTTCATCTATCCGCTGCTCGCGCCATTCGTCGCGGCGCTCATCTTGAAGGAGCGGATTCGGCCCTCGAGCATGATCTGCGCGATCATCGGTTTCGCCGGCGTGATCATCGCCATGCAGGGCGCCCCCACCGCCGCGGAATCGCCGCAACACGCTATCGGCGTCGCCGCGGTTCTCGTCTCGGCAGGCTTCTTCTCAATCGCCATGGTGCTGCTGCGCGAGCGCGCGCAGAAGGACGGCGCGCCGATTGTGGGCCTCATGACCAGCCTCGTCCCCGGCATTATCCTGGCGATCCCCACGCTCCTCGTCGCCACGCCGCCGACGCTCGGCGACTGGCCCTTCTTCCTTCAATTGGGCGCGCTCGCGGCTGTGTTCATGTACCTGATGGCGCAGGCCTATGCGCGCGCCGAGGCGCAGCAACTCGCGCCAATCCACTACACTGAATTGCTTTGGGCCAGCGCGATCGGCTTCATCGTATTTCAGGAAACGCCGCGTCCGGAGATCTACGCCGGCGCCGCCCTGATCGTCGCTGCGTGTTTGTACGCCGCCTATGACGAGCGGCGCCTCTCGCGCATCAAGACAACTAGCGAAGTGGCCCCCGAATGAGACTCCGGGCGCTGCGACGCAACGCCCGAAGTTCAACGCCTAGTTTGAGGTCGGCGGCGCCTCCGGCGCAGCCGGCGCCGTATGCGATCCGCGCGCCGCAGTCACGCGCGCTTGCAGCGCCGTATCGGTCTGGGCCTGCGTGGCGATGGCGTTGTAGGTATTCGCGTCCAGATTATGCCGCTGCAGAATCGCGCGAATTTGCGTTGCGGCTTGCGTCCGCTGTTCTGGCGTCGCGTTGGCGAGGCGCTGCGAGATCGGATCAATCTCCGTGCTCGCCGCTGCAAACGCGTGGACTTGCGCATCGGTGAATGTCGCTGCTGCCGCCGATTGCGCTGGCGCTGTTTGCGTCTGCGCACTCGCCAAATTCGGCGCGGCCATGCCGAGCGCAGCCACAAGCGCGGCCGCGCCGAACCATGAAGATCGCGTCATAGATTGTACTCCTCGCTACGCCCCATCCAGCGCAGGGGGGACGCGTGAGCGGCGCAACAGTTCCGGCGAATCTTGTGAAAGCACAGTAAGTTCCGGGAACTCACAATTTGCTTGCGGCCGCGAGCAAGCGGTCAAGCAGCGCGTCAAGTTGCTCGCGTTCCTTCGCGGAGAGCGCGCGCAACAATTTGTCTTCGCTCTCCAGAGCGATCGGCGCGATGCGCGCATGTAAGCTTTCCCCAAGCGTGGTCAGCGAAAGAATTTGGCGCCGTGCATCGCCCGCATCCGCGCGCGCCTGCACGCGCTTGGCCGCCACCAGCCGCGCCACCGCACGCGAGACCGCGA
This sequence comes from Vitreimonas sp., assembly GCF_036392335.1. NCBI lineage: Bacteria > Pseudomonadati > Pseudomonadota > Alphaproteobacteria > Hyphomonadales > Hyphomonadaceae > Vitreimonas > Vitreimonas sp. Next base: position 35,427 of record NZ_DASVYD010000009.1, on the reverse strand, counting down.
CCTTGTCCATTTCCGTCGCCTCGGCGATTTCCTTGGCGGTCAAAAGCGGCGTACGCCCGAGAACCGCGATGACGCGCCACTCGGGAATGGAAAGATCAAACGCCTTCGCATAACGCGCCGCAATCGCCCGGCTGATCCGGTTCGACAAAATGGACAGCCGGTATGGAAGGAAATCTTCCAGCACCAAGAGCTCGGCCGGGCTCGGTTTCCGCTTTGCGCTTGCCATTGGTTACAGATGAAACTAAATCGGGAGAAACGCAAGCTTTCGAGGAAACATCATGGCCGATTTGTTCGAGAATCCGATCGGGACCGATGGATTTGAGTTCGTCGAATTCACCTCGCCCGAACCAGAAAAGCTTGCCGCGTATTTCGAGCAGATCGGCTTCACCGCCGTCGGCAAGCACCGCTCCAAGAACGTCATTCGCTACAAGCAGAACGATATCAATTTCATTCTGAACATGGAGCCGAGCGGCCAAGCGGCTGATTTCCGCGCTCAACACGGCCCCTCGGCGAACGCCATGGCGTTTCGCGTCCGCGACGCCAAGCATGCGTTCGAGGAGGCGGTGAAGCGCGGCGCCGAGCCGGTCGAAGGCAAAGTGGGCCCGATGGAGCTCAACATCCCCGCCATCAAAGGCATCGGCGGCGCCTACATCTATCTGGTCGATCGCTATGGCGCGCAAAGCATCTACGATATCGACTTCAAGCCGATCGAGGGCGCCGATGAATCCAAGAACAGCATCGGCCTCACCTATCTCGATCACCTCACGCACAACGTCTTTCGCGGCAACATGAAGACGTGGGCTGATTATTACGAGCGCATCTTCAATTTCCGCGAAATCCGCTATTTCGACATCGAAGGCAAAGTCACGGGCCTCTTCTCCAAGGCGATGACCAGCCCTGACGGCAAAATCCGCATCCCGCTCAATGAATCAAAGGGCGAGGAAGGTAAAGTCGATCAGATCGAGGAATATCTGCAGCGCTACCGGGGCGAAGGCATTCAGCACCTCGCGTTCGGCACGGACAATCTCTACGACGTTGTCGATCGACTGCGCGCGCGCGGCGTTGAGCTGCAGGACACGATCGACACCTATTTCGACCTCATCGATCAGCGCCTCCCCGGCCACGGCGAACCCGTCGAGGAATTGCGGAAGCGCCGCATTCTTCTCGACGGCGCGCCGAGCGAAGGCCAAGGCTTGCTGTTGCAGATTTTCGGCAAGGATGCGGTCGGTCCGATCTTCTTCGAATTCATCCAACGCAAGGGCAATGAAGGCTTCGGCGAAGGCAATTTCAAAGCCCTCTTCGAATCCATCGAACTCGACCAAATCCGCCGGGGCGTGTTGAAGGCGAGCTAACTATTTGTCCTCCCCGCTTTGCGGGGAGGTGGCGAGCAGAGCGAGCCGGAGGGGCGCGTGAACATTCCAAAGAACAACGTCCCCCTCAGTCTCCACGCTACGCGTGTCGACAGCTCCCCCGCGCGCGGGGGAGCATTGCTAGTTGCGCTGCTGGCTGTGTTACTATCAGCCTGCGCCACCACACCACCCCCCGCGCCGCGCTGGTCCATCATCGTGCATGGCGGCGCAGGCGTGATCGAGCGCGCGAACCTGACACCGGAAGTAGAAGCCCAATATCGCGCGGCTATGCAGCGCGCACTCGACACCGGCGGCGCCATTCTCGACCGCGGCGGCTCATCGCTCGATGCGGTCGAAGCCGTTATCCAGGAAATGGAGGACGATCCGCTCTTCAACGCAGGTCGCGGCGCGGTCTTCACCGCGGAAGGCCGCAACGAACTCGACGCGTCGATCATGGACGGACGCACCCGCGCCGCAGGCGCCGTTGCAGGCCTCACCCGCACGCGCCACCCCATCAGCGCCGCCCGCGCCGTGATGGAGCATAGCCCGCACGTCATGCTGATCGGCGAAGGCGCCGAAGCCTTCGCGCGCACGCAAAATCTCGAACACGTTGATCCCTCCTTCTTCTTCACCGAGCGCCGCTGGCAGCAGCTCGAACAAAACCTGCAGCGCAACAATCTGCCGATTCCACAACGCCCCGCCGGCGCACCGCCGCAACGTGAAGCGCGCACGACATGGCCGGACGATCACCAATTCGGCACGGTCGGCGTTGTTGCGCGCGACACGCATGGCGACATCGCCGCCGGCACCTCAACAGGCGGCACCACTGGCAAACGCTGGGGCCGTGTCGGCGATGCGCCGATCATTGGCGCAGGCACCTACGCGCAGAACGGCGTTTGCGGCGTCAGCGCCACCGGTACAGGCGAATTCTTCATTCGCGTCGGCGTCGCCCGCGATATCTGCGCGCGCATGGAATTCAACGGCGAGAGCGCGCAAGAAGCGGCCGACCACGTCATCATGGAAGTCGGCGCGCTCACCAATGCACGCGGCGAAGCCGGCGATGGCGGCGTGATCGTTCTGGACGGCGAGGGCCGCCCCGCTTGGGCCATGAACACGCCCGGCATGTACCGCGCGTCGCTTCAGGCGGGAGGCGAACCGATCGTGCAAATTTTCGCAGACGAGGATTAGCGCCATGCCCATAACCAACGGCATCCATCACGTCGCCTATCGCTGCAAGGACGCCAAGCAGACTGTCGAATTCTATCGCGACGTCTTCGACATGGATTACACGACCGCATTCGCCGAAGATCACGTGCCGTCCACGGGCGAATACGATCCGTACATGCACGTCTTTCTCGACGCTGGCGGGGGCAATGTGCTCGCGTTCTTCGAGCTGCCGCAACAGAAAGAAATGGGCCGCGACGAGAACACGCCGGCCTGGGTTCAGCACATCGCCTTTCGCGTGAACAGCATGGATGAGCTGCTCGCGGCGAAGGCGCGCGCCGAAGCTAAGGGGCTCGACGTGCTCGGCCCCACCGATCACGGCATCTTCAAATCGATCTATTTCTTTGATCCCAACGGCCATCGCTTGGAACTCACCGCCGACACCGGCACACCGGAGGAATTGGCCGAGCTGAAGCGCGTCGCGCCCGACATGCTCGAAGAATGGAGCCGCACCAAGAAGGCCCCGCAACACGCCGCCTGGCTCCACGAAAAAGCCCGCGCCGCGCACGCGGCGAAATCACGGCTCGGCGAGTAATCCTCGCTATCGAGAACAAGCGGGGCTTTGTGCTTTCGCGTTCGGCGAAGGAGGCGTAAGACGATCAAATGTTCCAGCTCTACGATTATTGGCGCTCTTCAGCCGCTTATCGCGTTCGCATCGGGCTCAATCTCAAGGGCGTCAGCTACGAGAACATACCGGTCAACATCTTGCCGGGAATCGATGAGCAGATGCGCGAGCCGTATCGCTCGAAGAACCCGCAAATGCGCGTGCCCGCGCTCGACACGCCGCAAGGTTTGCTCACGCAATCGGTTGCGATCCTGGAATGGCTCGATCAGACACATCCCGAGCCGCGCTTTCTGCCGGCCGATCCCTGGCAAGCGGCGCAAGTGCGCGCCTTCGCGTTCGCCATCGCCTGCGACATCCACCCGCTCAACAACACGAGCGTGATCACCCGCATCAAATTGGAATTCAGCGCCGACGACGATCACGTCGGCGAATGGTATCGCCATTGGGTGAAACTTGGTTTCGCCGCGCTTGAGCATCAGGCCGCCAGCTTCCCCAACACGCCCTACGTGTTCGGCGACACGCCGTCGCTGGCCGATATTCTGCTTGTGCCGCAAATGGCCAATGCGCGCCGCTACAAAACCGACCTCTCGCCCTTCCCGCGCCTCGTCGCTTGGGATGAAAACGCGCGCAAACATCCGGCCTTCGCCAAGGCCGCGCCGGAAAACCAAAAGGACGCGGTGAAATCATGAAACTCGCATCGCTCCGCCACGGCCGTGACGGCAAACTCGTCGTCGTGTCCGACGATCTCGCCTGGTGCGCGCATGCCGGCCCCGAAGTGCCGACGCTGCAAGCCGCGCTCGACGATTGGACGCACGCAGAACCGCGGTTGCGCACACTGCACGAAGGCGTCAACGCGGGCACGATACTCCGCGAACGCTTCCACGAGCGTGAAGCCGCATCGCCCCTGCCGCGCGCCTATCAATGGGCCGACGGCTCGGCCTACGTGAACCATGTCGCCCTGGTGCGTCAGGCGCGCGGCGCCAAGATGCCGGAGAGTTTCTGGACTGATCCGCTCATGTACCAAGGCGGCAGCGATTCATTCCTCGGCCCACGCGATGCGATCCCGCTGCGCGACGAAGCCTGGGGCTGCGATCTCGAAGCGGAAGTCGCCGTGATCGTCGATGATTGCGAGGCCGGCATCAGCGCCGATGACGCGCGCAAACGCATCCGCCTCGTCATGCTCGTCAATGACGTCAGCCTGCGCAATCTCATTCCGGCCGAGTTGGAAAAAGGCTTCGGCTTCTTCCAATCCAAGCCCGCCTCGGCCTTTTCGCCCGTCGCAGTCACGCCAGACGCGCTCGGCGATGCATGGCGCGACGGCAAATTGCACTTGCCGATGCATGTGACATTGAACGGCAAAGCCTTTGGCGCCGCGAACGCCGGCGAAGACATGACTTTCGATTTTGGCCAATTGATCGCACATGCCGCCAAGACGCGTGACCTTGTCGCCGGCACCATCATCGGCTCCGGCACCGTTTCCAATCGCGGCCCCGACGGCGGCCCTGGCAAGCCAGTCAGCGAAGGCGGGCGCGGCTATTCCTGCATCGCCGAGCAACGCATGATCGAGACGATCCAGACCGGCAAGCCGAGCACGAGCTTCCTCAAACACGGAGACCGCGTCGAGATCGAAATGCGCGACGCCAAGGGTCATTCGATTTTCGGCCGCATCGAGCAGGAAGTGGTGCGGATCTAATCCCGCCGCGCCTTATGACGCGCGGCGCAGCGCCGTGTCGGCGATGCGGAACCTGCCGACTTTCTGCGCCAGCCCCATCGCCTCCTCAGAGAGCGCGTGGCTCGCCGCAGCCGATTGCTCCACCATGGCGGCGTTGCTCTGGGTCACGCGGTCCATCTCGTCAACGGCCGCGTTGACCTCCCCGAGCCCCGACGATTGCTGCGCGATCGAGTCGGCGATGCCTTGCACCAGACCGTCGATCTCGCTCACGCTCGCGGCGATGCGCGTGAGCGCCTCGCCAGTCTGGCCGACGAGGCCCACGCCGGCGCCTACGAGCGCTTCCGACGACTGGATCAATTGCTTGATGTCGCGCGCCGCACTGGCCGAGCGCTGCGCCAGCGCCCGCACTTCGGTGGCGACTACCGCAAAACCTCGACCGGCTTCGCCGGCGCGCGCCGCCTCAACGCCCGCGTTCAGCGCCAGCAGATTGGTCTGGAATGCGATCTCGTCGATCACGCCGATGATCTGCGCAATCTGCTTGGACGAGTCCTCGATGGCGCGCATGGCGTCGATCGCTTCGACGACCACGCCGCTGCTCTTGTCCGCGTCGCCCCGCGCCGCGCGCATCGCTTCCGCGACCTTGTGCGCCCCTTCCGCGGTGCGGCGGACATTGGCGGTAATCTCGTCCAGCGCTGCCGAGGATTGCTCCAGGCTCGCCGCCTGCCCCTCGGTGCGCCGCGACATCTCGCCTGTAGCCTGGCTGATGTCGCCCGCGCCGGAGCGTATCGTATCAACCGCGCCGGCCAGTTCGCTCATGGTCTGCTTCAATTGCAGCACTGCGGCGTTAAAGTCCTGGCGCAGTTTCTCATAGCCCGACGGGAATTGTGCGGTGATCTGGGCGGTCAAATCGCCTTGCGCCAGACGCTCAAGCGCGGTCGCCAAACGCGCCACCACGTCGGCCTGCTCGTCTTCAATCCGCTTTTGCAGCGCCGCGCGCTCGGCGGCGGCCTGTTGTTCGGCGATCCGCGCGCTGGCCTCCGCCGCCTGCGCCTTGTCCGCCGCCGCACGCGCGGCTTCGGCGCGTTCCAGTGTTTCGGCGGTCGCCGCGAACATGCCGCTGATATTGTGCGCCACGCCCATCAAGATCACCGCTTCGATGACCAGGATGACGGCGTGCACGACCACGCGCCAGAAATCGCCACCGCCCGGAAACACCGCCGCCGGAATGAGAAAATTCAGCGTCAAATGATGCACGGCGACGACGCCGGCGCCTGCAAGAATGGCACGCCAATCGCAGAAAATCGTGAGCACCGCCAGCGCGGCGAAATACGCCATGTGCATGTCAATCTGCCAGGCATGACCGGCGTGCGCGGCCACCAGCAGCGAAACTTGCGCCATCAGCGCCGCCGACGCGCACAAGCGCCCCGCTTCGCCGCTCGCAAAGCGCATCACCAGCGTAGCGAACGCCGCCACGCACGCCCCGGCGATGCCGAGCCCGAGCCAGGCGCCATCGAGCAAATACGCGGCGACGCCGATGATCGGTACGAACAGCCAGTTGGCAGCGTTCACCAATTGCGCGCCAAATACGCGCTGGTCGGCTAGGGTCTTAAACATTGTTTTGATCCAAGGGTTCGACGCAGAGTCCGGTCAAAGTGGGGTTGAGCTGCAGGAGCGCGCCGGCCGCGTTGAGCCGCGACGGCAAATGATCGTCATCGGCGACGACGACCACCACATTGCGCGCGCCGCCTATCGCCGCTATCGCACCGGCGTCGCGCGCGGCCTCGAGTATGCGTGCTTGCGACCACCAGGGCGGAAACACCGCCGCGATCTGACGCGGCGTGCGTGGTCCGGCTTCGAACGCCACCGCCGCACCCAAACTCGCGAACGTCAGCGCAAGCGCGGGCGCAAACGTTAGCAAGAGCTTGCGCGCGCGTGACGCGGGATGGACGGAGCTGCTCATGCAGAATCCATGCACATGGCGCGGTTAATGGCCGGTTCTCTATGCCGACACCCATTTTGGGTCAGACGTTGCGGCGCGCTCAGAACTTGTTCATTCATGGCGCAACGGAGGTGCTGATGATGAGGATTTTGGCGATCGCTGCGACCACAATGAGCGCGCTTTTGCTCGGCGCCGCCACCGCACAGGAGCCGTCGCCCGAGCGCGCCGCCTTCCGTGCAATTTATGAAGAATTGGTCGAGATCGATTCTTCTCCCTCTACGGGCTCCTGCACCCGCGCCGCTGAAGCCATGCTCACTCACTTGCGTGATGCAGGCTTCTCCGAGGCCGACGCGCGGGTCATCGTCCCCGACGGCGCCCCGGACGACGGCAACCTGGTCGCGCAAATCCGCGGCACATCGCGTCAGCGTGCGCTTCTATTGCTTGCCCATATCGACGTGGTCGACGCCCGCCGCGAAGACTGGGAGCGCGATCCGTTCACGCTCTACGAAGAGGACGGCTATTTCTACGGCCGCGGCGTGGCGGACGATAAGGCCATGGCCGCCGTGTTCGTCGACATGCTGGTGCGCATGCGCCGCGAAAATTATCGCCCGCGCCGCAGCATTCGCATGGCGCTGACCTGTGGCGAGGAAACCTCCAACCGCGTCAATGGCGTGGATTATCTGCTGCGCAACCATCGCCCATGGCTGCAAGCCGATTTCGCAATCAACGAAGGCGCCGGCGGCATTCTCGACGTCAACGGACGTCCAATTGCGCTCAACATCCAGGCCGGTGAGAAAATCCACCAGGTGATGACTCTCACCGTCATCAATCCCGGCGGCCATTCTTCACGGCCTGTTCCGGAGAACGCGATTTATCGGTTGAGCAATGGCCTCAACCGTCTCGCCACACACCAGTTTCCTGTCGAGCTGAATGAGGTCACCCGCACCTTCTTCGAACGCATGGCGCCCATTGTCGGCGGCGAGATGGGCGCGGCGATGGCCGCTATCGCCCGCGACCCCAACGACGCGCAAGCGGCCGCCACGCTGGCGCGCGATCCAAGCTTCAACGCCATGATGCGCACCACCTGCGTCGCCACCCAACTGGACGCCGGTCACGCGCCGAACGCCTTACCGCAACGCGCTATGGCGACGCTCTCCTGCCGCGTCTTGCAGGGCCACACGCCGGAAGAGGTGCAAGCCGATTTGCGGCGCGCACTTGGCGACGATCAGATCGAGGTCGCCATCGTGCGCCGACGCGACGGCTCAAGCCCACCGCGTCTTACGCGCGAGATCATGGCGCCCGTCGAGCGCGCCGCCGCGCGCCTGTGGCCTAACACGCCGATCGTGCCGACCATGACGGTCGGCGCCACCGACGGCCGCTTCCTCAACAATGCTGGTATTCCAACCTATGGCATGAGCGGCATGTTCTCGGCCCCCGGCGAAAACAACGCGCATGGCCTCAACGAAAAGATCCGAGTCCAATCCGTGTACGAGGGTCGCGACTTTCTTGAATCTCTCGTACGCGATTATGCGCGCTGACCGAGCCACATAGTGCGTGACACCGCGGCGCCGACGCCCGAAACGCCGGCCCCTGCTCGCCCCTCGCAAAGAGCTAACCGCGCAACGGGTATTCCGCCTCAAGCCTGTAAAGGCTCGGGGCGGATTTGCGTGTGAAGCTTGAATAAAGCCCGAACCGCTCCACGCGAAACGACGGTGTCTGAAACAACGCAAAACGCTGCTCGAACCCCTGTACACGATCGAGCGGCGCATTGCTCAGATACGCCAGCGTCACGTGCGGCTTGAACGCGCGCGGCTCGGGTTTGAGTTTCGCACGTCGCGCCGCGCGTTCGCAATCCGCTGCCAATCGCTTCAATGGCTCGCTATCCGTCACGCCGATCCACAGCGTGTGCGGATCGGCGCCGCCGAACGCGCCTGCGCTTTTCAACGCGATCTCGAACGGTGCGTTATTCTCCGCGATCGCCGCCAATTCGGCGTCGATATCGTCCGCCACCGGCTCCGCGACTTCGCCAAAGAATCGCAACGTAAGATGCAAGTTTTCACGCGGCCGCCATTTCGCGCCGCCAATACCTTTCTGGAGCGGCAAAAGCCGCTCGGCGATATCGTCGGGAAGATCGAGGGCGGCGAAGAGGCGAAGGCTCATCTCAGGGGCAAGGATCCGGGTGGGCTGTATGCAAGGCGTTGACGCGCTGCTCCATTTCGTCCGTCCAGGGCGCATCGAACGCCGCCAAATCCTCCTCGAGCTGACGCACGCTGCTTGCGCCGACGATCGTACTCGTGACCCACGGCCGCGTATCGACAAATTTCAACGCCAATTGCACCGGCGTCACGCCCAGTTCGCGCGCGAGCTTCACGTAAGCAACGGTCATCTCCTCAGCGCCCGGCCCTTCATAACGTTGCAGGCGATTGTAGAGCTTGCCGCGTGAGCCCTCGGGCTTGGCTCCGCCGAGATACTTGCCCGTCAGCACGCCCTGCGCGAGCGGCGAATACGCCAGCAAGCCGACGTGCTCGCGCAGCGCCACCTCAGCCAAACCGCCGGTCTCGAAACGACGATTGAGCAAATGATAGGCGTTCTGGATCGACGCCAGGCGCGGCAAGCCGCGCGTATCGCTCTCAGCCAGATAGCGCATGACGCCCCACGGGCTCTCGTTCGACACGCCGATCGCGCGGATATTGCCCCTGTCGATGTGACGACCCAACGCTTCCAGGATATCGCCGAAGGCGATGAAGTCCTGCGGATAATCCTTGTACGTCTGAAACCCGAAGCCGCGGTACAAACGATCCGGCCAATGCACTTGGTAGAGATCGATATAATCGGTCTGCAGCCGCTTTAGGCTCTGCTCGACGGCATAATCAATCTGCGCGCGCGACAAGCGCACCTGACCATCTTCAAGCATGTCCTCCGGCCGAATCCATTTCATGTCGCGCGTGCGACCGGCGACCTTCGACGCCAGCACCACCTTGTCGCGGCCGCCGCGTGCCTTGAACCAGGCGCCGATCACCCGCTCGGTATTGCCCTGGGTGTCCGCCTTGGGCGGACTCGAATACATTTCCGCCGTGTCGAAAAAATTTACGCCGCGTGCGAGCGCGAGATCCATTTGTGCGAACGCATCGTCCTGCGGCGTCTGATCGCCAAACGTCATCGTGCCAAGACAAATTGACGACACCTTCACACCGGTGCGGCCAAGCTCACGGAGCTGCATGTGGATCCCCTCATTCAAAAAGGAGATAGGAGCCTGGCACGCGCGGGCGCCAGAGCAAAAAAACGCGCAAACAAAGGAAAAATCAGCGTTGCGATGTGTTGCTAATTTGTTCGCCTACACATCACCATACGCTGAAACGTCGCCTGACGCCGGCCGACCTCGACTGGCCCGCATTCCCTGCAGCACCATTGCTGCGCGCGGTTCTTTTCGTCGAACGGGAAGACAACTTGGCGCGCGCCGTGGCCCAGGTGTTGTGTGCTGCAAGAGCAATTGCAAACGGGAACCGGCAACGGCGCCGATATCTTCCGACACGCACAAGCAACACCCAACGCGCGCGCGCGTCAAGCTTCGTTGCGATCACGATTTCATATCTGCGTTGCGCGCGTTACGCGCGGAACGTCATTCGCTCGGCGGCGTTGCCGTCGCTTCGCTCGCACTCGGCAAGGTCGCGATGTAGGCTGTGATCGCGCGCGCATCCTCTTCGTTCAAGCGATAGGCCGGCATCGGCGGCAGCGGACGCGAACCATCTGGGCGCACGCCGGTTTGCAGGAACGCCGCGAATTGCTCTTGCGTGAAATGACTGGGAATACCCGCGAGCGGGGGTGCGACCGGGGCCCACGGCATCGGCATGGTCGGCGCGAAGCCAAGTGTGGCGCCCTGCAAGGATTGCGTCATGTCCGGCCCCTGCGGCGTCATCGGGGTATGGCAATCATTGCAGCCGCCAATCGCGGTCACGAGATACTCGCCGCGCGCGACAAGTTGTTCTTGAGTCAATTCCGTAGGCCCTTGCTGCGCACACGCGCCGAGAGCCGCCAGCGCAAACGCGCTGATCACAAAGTTACGCATATCCCTCTCCCCATAGTTTGCTGGCGGCTGCTTTACCGCCATTCCGTCATGAATCAAGACGCAGGCGGCGTTGGCGGCGTCACACCAGGCAAGAATTCCGACGCCGGCGCATTTGGCATGATCACAAGTATGTCAAAGCTCGAGATCAGCTGGCGTGCATCGGCTGAGAGATGCGCCCAACGCCGCGGCCGCAGCTTCCAGGCGCGCAAATCAATGATTGTGATCTCTTCGGTGCTGACGTACGGCGCAAGGAAAGACCAGCTCTCGGCAAAGCCCTGGTCGCACGACGTTGGCGGGCCGGCGAAGCCGGCTGTGGCGCCGCCTGGCCCACACGCAATGTAAATCGACAGCGAACTTCCGCCATTCTGCACCGCGAGTTCGTTGACGAAACCGCCTAGACCCTGCGCCATGGTGGGCGTCGCGCCACGATAGGCGTGATAACCACCGAACTTGAGCAACACGCGGGGGGCGGCGCCGTCCGCGCGTTCCGCCGCGCGATAGCGCGCGAGGAAATTCCGCTTCATCAGCGTTTCGCGCTCGACGTTGGAGAACCACGCTTCACCTTGTTCGGCGGAAAAGGGCCGATAGATGCGCTGCGATACGATCATCGCATCAACCAATTCAGCGTAGCGCGCATCCCGACGATGGGTCAGGCGCGCACGCAGCGCCTCAAGCGCCGCCGATTCCGATTGGCCAAGCCAGCTCAGATTGCCGCGTGCCGCCGTGGCGAGGCTCGCCGCCATCGTTCGCGCTTCGCCATCACGCGCATGGGCCGCGATCTCATCAAGCAACCACGGCGCTGCGCCAAGGAAAACTTGATCCAGCCCCCAGAGCGCCGGCTCACGTCGCGCCCGCGACGTATCCACGATCGTATCCGCTAATTGCGCTTCAGGCGTCCAGCTGAAGAACGGCGCGACCACCGCACCCCCGCGCGGCTCAATGAACTGCGCCCAACGGGTGACATCGCCTGCGCGCAACTCGCGCTCCATCGCTTCGGCGACCCAAGGGTCAACTTCGATAGCGGCGTAATTGAAGCCGATGGCGTTGAGATCGCGCCAATACGCTTCCACGAATTGCGCGATGGCAGCGTTGCCATGCTCTTCGCCGACAACAACAAATTGCGACTCAGCGCCCAGACGGCGCAGCACATCGCCGCCGGGGCCAATGAGCCTTCCATTTTCCAGCCGCGCGGTCGTGCGCGAATGTTCGATCAGCGCCGGCAATAACGCCTCTCCGGTGACGCCTTGTGGCGCGGGCGGCGGCGGCGTAGGCGGCTCGGCGAAGGCAATGCCCGTGGCCAGCGCTAAGGCTGACAGGCTTGCAGCCAGACGTGCGGCGAATTTCATTGGATCCCTCCCATTCTATAGGCAGGGATGCACGCGCCACCGGCTTTGGATGCCGTCGGCGCGCGGTTTTCTAGAGGGCGTCTAGAGGCAACTTCAGATAGCGCACACCGTTCTCCTCCGGCGGCGGCAATTCTCCGGCCTGAATGTTGACCTGGATCGACGGCAGGATCAGCACCGGCATTTCCAGCGTCTTGTCGCGCGCTTCGCGCATGGCGACATATTGCGCTTCACTCACGCCATCGCGCAGGTGCACGTTCTGCTTCTCGGCCGCAATGGTTGTCTCCCAGGCGAAGGTATCGCGCCCTGGCGCCTTATAATCGTGGCAGAGAAATACGCGCGTATCGTCGGGCAACGCCAGCAGCTTGTGAATGGAGCGATAGAGCGTGCCGGCGTCGCCGCCCGGAAAGTCACAGCGCGCCGTGCCGTAATCCGGCATGAATAACGTGTCGCCGACGAATATGGCGTCGCCGATCAGATAGCTGACGCAGGCCGGCGTGTGACCCGGCGTGTGCAGCACCTTGATCTCCAACTCACCCAGTTGCAGCACTTCGCCGTCGCGCACCAGACGATCGAACGGACGACCGTCCGCGGTGACGTAGGCGAGATTGAACACGCCCTTGAACACGTGCTGCACCGTCTTGATGTGTTCGCCGATCACGATCGGGGCGCCTGTCGCCTGCTTTAGAAAAGGCGCCGCGGACAAATGATCGGCGTGCGCGTGGGTCTCAAGCAGATAGGCGACCTTCACGCCCTCTTCGCGCACCGCGTCGAGGAGCGCTTGGGCGGAGTGGGTCGCGGTGCGGCCGGACTTTTGATCGAAATCAAGCACGCTATCGATGATCGCGGCCGCCCTGGTGACGGGATCCCACACCAGATAGCTCACCGTGAACGTGGGCTCATGGAAGAAGGCGCGGACTTTTGGCGCTGTCGTCATGATCATCACCTCTTGCGCTTTATATTAGATATTCCTAATATCTTTTGCAAGCCATTAGGAGACCCGCCTTGAGCACGCTCAATCCCATAAACGCCGCAGACCTCAAACGTAAGCTTGAAGCCGGCGAGGCCGTCTTGGTCGATATTCGCGAGCCCAACGAGCACGCGCAGGAGCACATCGCCGAGGCGCGCCTCGCACCGCTCTCCAGCTTCGATCCCGAGGCGCTGGCTGATTGCCGCGACAAGATTGGCGTGTTCCACTGCAAGTCGGGCATGCGCACCCGCACCAACGCCGCCAAGCTGGCGGCGTGCGGTTTTGCCGAGGCGTATTTCCTAGATGGCGGCATCGAGGCGTGGAAAGCGGCCGGTTTTGACGTCCGCCGTCAACAATCGGCGCCGACCTGGCCCTGGAATCGCGGCAAGACCAACGGATCGTGATCGAACTCGCCGACATCCTTGCGATCATCAGCGGCGCCGCCGTCGGCTTGGTGCTGGCGCTGATCGGCGGCGGCGGCTCGATCCTGGCGACGCCGGCGCTGCTCTACGTGGTCGGCGTCGCCAATCCGCATATGGCGATCGGCACCAGCGCGCTCGCCGTTTCCATCAACGCCTTCGCCAACCTCATCCCGCACGCCCGCCGCGGTAATGTGAAATGGCGCTGCGCGGCGGTGTTCGCCGGCTCGGGTATCGCCGGCGCCGCGCTCGGCGCCTCGATCGGCAAGCTCACCGACGCCAAAATCCTGCTGCCGCTCTTCGCCGTGGCGATGATCGTGATCGGCGTGCTCATGCTGCGCCCGCGTAAGAGCGAGGGCGACAGCGACGTCGTGCTCAACCGCGAGAATGCCCCCAAGCTCGTCGGTTACGGCCTCGCGGCCGGCGCCGTTTCCGGATTCTTCGGCATCGGCGGCGGCTTCCTGATCGTGCCCGGCCTGATCGCCGCCAGTGGCATGACCATGCTGCAGGCCGTCGGCTCCTCGCTCTTCTCCGTCGGCACATTCGGCGCCACCACCGCCGCCACCTATGCGCTCGACGGCCTCGTCGATTGGCGCATCGCCGGGCTTTTCATCTTTGGCGGCGTGGTCGGCGGCGTGATGGGCGCGGGGCTCGCCGAACATTTGGCCAAGCAGCGCGGCATGTTGCAGCGCGTTTTCGCGGGCGTGGTGTTCGCCGTGGCGATCTATATGCTCTATCGCTCGTTCGCCGGTTAGGGAGCCCGACATGAGCGCATTGGAAAAATGGTACGCCTACGCCAAGAGCCATGATTCGAAGGCGCTCTGGGAGCTGCTCGCGCCCGACGCCGTCTTCGAAAGCCCCGTCGTGCACACCCCGCAACGCGGCCGCGAGATCACCTTCAAATATCTCGACAGCGCCCTCAAAGTGCTCGGCGGCGACGGCTTCCGCTATATCGGCGAATGGACAAGCCCCCACGGCGCCGTGCTCGAATTCGAACGCGAGATCGACGGCATCCGCATCAATGGCGTCGATATGATCAGCTGGAACGAATCCGGCCAGATCACCCACTTCAAAGTCATGATCCGCCCGCTCAAGGCCATCAATCTCTTGCATCAACTCATGGGCGCGCAGCTGCAGAAGTGACGCGTCGCGCTCGCGCCGCCCCCGTCCCACGCGGGCGCGGGCGCCCCGGCCTATTGCTTCTCAAGCTTCGCCAACACCACGCCCTCACTCACTTGCGCCCCTGCGCTGGCGTTGAGTTCAGCAACAACGCCGTCGAACGGCGCGGTGAGCGTGTGCTCCATCTTCATGGCTTCGAGTACGAGGATGGGGTCGCCTTTTTTCAACTGCGCGCCGGCTTTGGTAGCGACAGAGACGATTTTGCCGGGCATGGGCGATAAGATCGCGCCATCGCCGGCGGCGGCTTCGCCATCGGCGTGCGCGCCCATGTCGAGCGTAAACTCGTAAGCTTCGCCATCTTCGAACACGACGATCGAATGGCCGACGCCAATGGCGTCAATACTGCCGTCGCTGGGATATACGCCAGGCTCGGCAGGCGCTGTTTCAAACGCTTCGGCGCCCACGCGCATGCGCACTTTGATTTGCGCCGGCGCATTGATGCGGAAGCCGCCCAGCGACGTCCACGGCGTGCGTTCATCGGTTTGCGTCTGGCCCATGAAGCGCGCGGCGGCGTAGGCCACGGCGTCGGCGCTTGGTGGCGGGCGATGCCACAGCGCCTCGCCGCGCGCAGCGATCAGGGACGTGTCGACCTCGCCTGCTGCGAACGATTCGTCGTCGAGACAGCGGACGAGGAAGCCGGCATTGGTTTTCACCGGGAACGCTTCGACGTCAGCGCATGCCTCGCGCAATTGCGCGATCGCGTCATCGCGTGTGTCAGCGTGGGTGATAATTTTGGCGATCATCGGATCGTAAAACGGGGTGACCTCGTCGCCATACTCGACCGCGGCGTCGGTGCGCGGGCCGTACGGCAAATGCAGATGTTCAAGTTTGCCTGTGCTGGGAAGGAAGCCGGTGTCGGGATTTTCAGCGTAGAGCCGCGCTTCCATGGCGTGGCCATTGATCGCAAGTTCGCTCTGTTTCAGCGGCAGCTTCTCGCCGCTCGCCACGCGCAGCTGCCACTCGACTAAGTCCTGCCCGGTGATCTCCTCCGTCACCGGGTGTTCGACTTGCAGGCGTGTGTTCATTTCCATGAACCAGATGCGGTCGCCGCGCAGGCCTTCGCTGGCGTCGGCGATGAACTCGATGGTGCCGGCGCCGACATAGTTCACCGCGCGCGCCGCCAGCACCGCCGCGTCGGTGACGGCTTTTCGCGTGGCCTCGTCCATGCCCGGCGCGGGTGCTTCTTCGATCACCTTCTGGTGCCGGCGCTGCAGCGAGCAATCGCGCTCGAACAGATGCACGACAGTGCCGTGCGTATCGCCGAACACCTGCACTTCGATATGACGCGGGCGCTGCACGTACATTTCGAGCAGCACGCGATCGTCGCCAAACGCTGCCGCCGCTTCGCGCTTGGCGGACGCGAGCGCCGCTTTGAACTCGGCCCTCTTCTCGACCTTGCGCATGCCTTTGCCGCCGCCGCCGGCGACGGCTTTGATCAGCACCGGATAGCCGATCGCGTCGGCCTCCTTCTGCAAACGCTCTTCGCTTTGATCTTCGCCGAGATAGCCCGGCGTCGTCGGCACGCCGGCTTCGGCCATGAGTTTCTTCGCGGCGTCCTTGAGGCCCATGGCGCGGATGGAGTCCGGCTTCGGCCCGATCCAGATCAGGCCCGCATCGATGACGGCTTGCGCGAAGTCGGCGTTCTCGGAGAGAAAGCCGTAGCCGGGATGGATCGCCTCGGCGCCGGTTTGCTTCGCGGCGGCGATGATCTTCTCGCCGCGCAGATAGCTCTCCTTCGCCGCGCTCGGCCCGATGTGAACGGCGTCATCCGCTTCACGGACGTGCAGCGACTTCGCGTCGGCATCGGAATACACAGCCAACGTACGCACGCCGAGACGCTTGCACGTTCTGATCACACGCCGCGCAATTTCTCCGCGGTTGGCAATGAGCACAGATTTCAGCATGCGCGCACCATTCCCCTTCTCCCTTGCGGAGAAGGGGTCAGGGGATGAGGGGCGTTCGACCGCCTCGGCGCCTGCTCGTTTGAACGCCCCTCACCCCGCCGCTGCGCGGCGACCCTCTCCGCAAGGGAGAGGGTTATTATCCGAGCGCGATTTGCGATGAGGACGGCTTTAAGCATGCTCGCCCTCAAAGACGACTTCGAAATAGACGTTCTTTGCCGCGCCGGCTTGAACTACGGCATTCGTGAGTTCAACGAATTCCGCCTTGCCGCATTGAACGTCTGCGCTGTCGGTCGAGAATTCTTGCAGCGGCTGAAACGCCCCGTGTTCGGTGATTCTGAACCCCTCGACTCCCGCAAGCTCCTGCCCCGCATTCGTCGCGCGAGTTATGAATTCAAGCGCGTCACTCGCGCTGAGGAGAAATAAGCGGTCAGAATCAACAGCTCTTGGCGCAAATTCAGTGCGCAGGTCGATGAGACTGGTCATGCTCACATCCTAAACACGCCAAAGCGCGTCTCCGGTATCGGCGCGTTCAAGCTCGCACTGATCGCCAGCCCCAATACGTCGCGCGTTTGCGCCGGATCAATGATGCCATCGTCCCACAACCTCGCCGTCGCGTGGTACGGATCGCCTTCGGCTTCGTATCTCGCGCGAATGGGGTCTTTGAATTTTTCTTCGTCCGCCTTCGCCCAGCTCTCGCCTTTCGCTTCCATGCCGTCGCGCTTCACTTGCGCGAGCACGCTGGCGGCTTGCTCGCCGCCCATGACGGAGATGCGGGAGTTGGGCCAGGTGAAGAGGAAGCGCGGAGAATAAGCGCGGCCGCACATGCCGTAATTGCCGGCGCCGAACGAGCCGCCGATCAGCACGGTGAACTTCGGCACTTCGGCCGAGGCGACGGCCGTCACCATCTTTGCGCCGTCCTTGGCGATGCCGCCGGCCTCGTATTTGCCGCCGACCATAAAGCCGGAAATGTTTTGCAGGAACAGCAGTGGAATGCCGCGCTTGCAGGCGAGTTCGATGAAGTGCGCGCCCTTTTGCGCGCTCTCGCTGAACAGGATGCCGTTGTTGGCGAGGATCGCGACGGGGAAGCCCCAGATGCGCGCGAAGCCGGTGACGAGCGTCGGGCCATAGAGCCGACGGAATTCGTCAAGCTCGCTGCCGTCGACAATGCGGGCGATGACTTCGCGGACGTCGTACGGCGTGCGGACGTCGTCGGGGATGACGCCATAGATGCTTTCGGCGTCGTACGCGGGCGCGATCGGTTCGCGCAGATCGAGGCCAACCTTCTTGACTGTGTTGAGGTTCGCCACGATGCGGCGGACGAGGTGCAGCGCGTGCGCGTCATCTTGCGCGAGATGATCCACCACGCCGCTCTTGCGTGCGTGCAAATCGCCGCCGCCCAGATCTTCGGCGCTGATCACTTCGCCGGTCGCGGCTTTCACCAGCGGCGGCCCGCCGAGGAAGATGGTGCCTTGGTTGCGGACGATGATTGTTTCATCGCTCATCGCCGGCACGTAAGCGCCGCCCGCGGTGCATGAGCCCATGACGCAGGCGATTTGCGCGATGCCCTCGCCCGACATGCGCGCTTGGTTGAAGAAGATGCGGCCGAAATGGTCGCGGTCCGGGAAGACTTCGGCCTGGTGCGGCAGGTTCGCGCCGCCGCTATCGACGAGATAGACGCACGGCAGCTTGTTCTGCATCGCGATCTCTTGCGCGCGCAGATGCTTCTTCACCGTCATCGGAAAATAAGCGCCGCCCTTCACCGTGGCGTCGTTGGCGACGATCATCACTTCGCGGCCGGAGACGCGGCCAATGCCGGTGATGATCCCCGCCGCCGGCGCTTCGTGATTGTAGAGATCGTAAGCCGCAAGCGCGCCGATCTCGAGAAAGGGCGCGCCAGGATCAAGCAAGCGCTCCACCCGCTCACGCGGCAGCAGCTTGCCGCGCTCGGTGTGGCGCTTGCGATGCTGCTCCGGCCCGCCAAGCGCGATCTGCGCGGTGCGCTCTCGGAGCTGCTGCGCGAGGCCGCGGTGGTGCGCGGCATTCTTGGCGAAGGCTTCCGAATTGGGATCGATTTGCGATTTGAGTTTCATGTGTCGATCGATCTTAAGGCTTCAGGATGACGCGCCCGACGCAGGCGCGCGAGGTCATGCGCGCGACGCCCTCGCGCCACGCATCCAAAGGAAAAACGCCATCGACATGCGGCCGGATCGCCCCACGCGCCCAAAGCTCGGTCAGCGTGCGCATCGTCTCGCGCCGCTTATCCGGGAAACGCCGGCTATACTCGCCCGCACGCACGCCGATGACGGCGACATGCTTGATCAAAGCGCGATTGACCGAAAGCGTTGGAATGTCGCCCGAAGCGAAGCCGATCACGAGCATGCGGCCCGCGAAAGTGAGGCACGATATCGCCTCAGCGAACAGATCGCCGCCAACAGGATCATAGACGACATTGACGCCACCGCCCGAAATCTCGCGGACGATGTCTTTGAACGGCTTGGTCGTATCGATCACGTGCGCGTCCGGCGCATAAGCGCGCAACGCGGCGCGCTTATCTTCGGTGGATGCGCCCGCGATCACTTTCGCGCCAAGCGCCAAGGCCAGGTCAACCGCCGCCAAGCCCACGCCGCCGGCGCCGCCGAGCACAAGCACCCATTCGCCGGGCTGCACATGCGCGGCGTGCACGAGCGACACGTGCGCGGTGAGATAAGCGGACGGAAACGCGGCGGCTTCCTCGAAGCTCACGCCTTCCGGGATCGGCGTCAGCCCAGCCGCCGTGCAATATTCCGCGAATGCACCGGTGACAGCCCCGCCCGTGACGCGCGCGCCGATTTCAAGCTTCGCGCCATCGCCCACAGCAACGACCTCGCCCGCAAAGTCACCACCAAAGATAAACGGCAAATCCGGCTTGTGCTGATAGCCGCCGCTCGTCATCAGCAGCGCCGGAAACCCAAGCGCCGCCGCATGCACGCGCACCAACGCCTCACCCGCTTTAGGCGAAGGCGTCGGCATATCGACGATCTCAACGCCCTCAAACGCTTCGCTGAGCCGTGTCACTTGCAGCGCGCGCATATGTGCGGGCGTCTTTTCACTCATGCGCCAATGATCTCCCGACCGATCAAGAAGCGGCGCACTTCATTGGTGCCCGCGCCGATGTCGTAGAGCTTAGCGTCGCGCAGGAAGCGCTCAACTGGGAAGTCGCGCGTGTAGCCCGCGCCGCCGAGCGCCTGGATGGCTTCAAGCGACACTTTCACCGCGCTTTCCGAAGCGTAGAGAATGGCGCCCGCCGCGTCATGGCGCGTGGTCTTGCCCGCGTCGCAGGCTTTCGCGACGGCATAGACGTAGGCGCGCGCTGAATTGAGCGCGACGATCATGTCGGCGACCTTGGCCTGCATCAGCTGGAACGAGCCGATGGCGCGGCCGAATTGCTTGCGCTCGCGCACATAGGGCAACACGACATCCAGGCAGGCTTGCATGATGCCGAGCGGCCCGGCCGCAAGCACAGCGCGCTCATAATCGAGGCCGCTCATCAGCACGCCGACGCCACGGCCAACGCCGCCCATCACATTCTCTTCCGGGACTTCGCAATCTTCGAACACAAGCTCGCCGGTGTCCGAGCCGCGCATGCCCATTTTGTCGAGCTTCTGGCTGGTGCTGAACCCCTTCATGCCGCGCTCGATCAGGAACGCGGTGATGCCGCCTGAGCCGGCTTCGGGGTTGGTCTTGGCATAGACGACGAGCGTGTTGGCTTCCGGCGCGTTGGTGATCCAGAATTTCGTGCCGTTGAGCACATAGCGATCGCCCTTGTGCTCGGCGCGCAATTTCATGCCGACGACATCGGAGCCCGCGCCCGCTTCGCTCATGGCGAGCGAGCCGACATGCGCGCCGCTTATGAGCTTCGGCAAATACTTCTGCTTCTGCTCCGGCGTCGCCCAACGCCGGATCTGATTGATGCAGAGATTGGAGTGCGCGCCATACGAAAGGCCGACCGACGCCGAGGCGCGGCTCACCTCCTCCATGGCGACGACGTGTTCGAGATAGCCGAGCCCCAGGCCGCCATCCTCTTCGGCGACGGTGATGCCGTGCAGGCCGAGCTGGCCCATTTCGGGCCAGAGTTCGCGCGGGAATTTGTTCTGCGCGTCGATCTCGGCGGCCATCGGCGCAATGCGGTCAGCGGCGAATTTGCGCGTGGTGTCGCGAATGGCGTCAGCGGTTTCGCCGAGCTGGAAATCGAGTTGGTAGGAGTCAGTCACGGGGTGGCTCCATTCGGGCGTCCGAAACACCGAAAGCCGGCTGGAAGCCGGCGGCCCGCAGACCGTAATTGATTTGCAGCGCCAATTGAAATTGAACCAAAGGAACAGAACTGATAGACATTACCTATGGATCGCTACCTGCTGCGCTATTTCTTGGCCGTGGCCGAGCTCGGCTCGTTCTCCAAGGCGGCGGCGCGGGTGAACGTGACCCAGCCGACGCTTTCGGTCGGCATCGCCAAGCTGGAGAGCGAGGTCGGCGCGCGCTTGTTCGAGCGCACAACGCGGCGGGTGTCGCTGACACCCGCCGGCAGCCGCTTCCTCGGCCACGCCCGGCGCATCACCCAGGAATACGAGGCTGCCCTCCGCGAAGTCGCCGAAGCCCCGCGGCTCAAACGCGTCCGCGCCGGCATTCTCTCGACCATCCCTGCGCGCGATCTCGAACGCGTCGTGGCGCATCATGCCAAGCACGCCAACGCGGAAGCCTTGGAATTGCTGGATTCCACCGAGCGCGACATCGCCAATCGCTTGAGCGACGGCCGCCTCGATGCCGCGCTCACCATTCTGCGCCCCAACCTCGAGAGCTTCGCGCAAGAGACGCTGTGTACGGAGCCTTACGTCTTGTTTGTCAGCGCGACGCACAAGCTCGCCGCGGCCGAAAGCATCGACGGCGGCACGTTGGCGGGCGAAACCATGATCGTGCGCCGCCAATGCGAGGGTCTGCCGGAGATCAGCCGTTATTTCACCAATCGCGACGTGCGCCCCTCGTTCAGCCTGCGCACGCTGAGCGATGACCGCGCGCTCAGCATGGTCGCCGCCGGCTTAGGCATCACGGTCGCGCCCTTAAGCTTCAAAAAGCCCGGGCTCAGCGCCATTAGACTCAACGGCTTCGACCTCACCCGCGACATCGGCTTGGTTTTCTCCGATCGCGCGCGCGACCAAGGCGCACCGAGCGCGTTCGTGGAGGCTGTCCGCGCCACGTACGGCGTTATGCGTCGCAAAACGAGGTAAACGGCCCCCGCGCGCGTTGCCGCCATGTCAGGCCAATGTTACGCTTGCGGAACGTTGGGTCATACAAGGGCGTTTGCCTCTCATGCCACCTCCAGCTCGTCCCGTTTGGACTGGGCAAATCCGGCTCGCCCTCGTGGCGTTGCCGGTGAAGCTCTATTCCGCCTTGGATTCACGCGAGAAGATCTCGTTCAACCAAATCCATGAGCCGTCCAAGCAACGCATCAAATACGAAAAGGTCGTGCCGGGCATCGGCGCGGTTGATAAGGACGAGATCGTCAAAGGCTACGAATTCTCCAAGGGCCGCTACGTGCTGTTCTCGGATGAGGAATTCGACGCCCTGAAGGTGAACTCAAAAAAGACGCTCGACATGGTGCAATTCGCGCCCTCCGAGACGATCGACCCGATCTATTTCGACAAACCCTATTACGCGCTGCCGGACGGCAAACTTGCGGACGAGCCCTACCGCGTCGTGCGCGACGCGCTGCGCCGTTCCAAGACGGTGGGCCTTGGCCAAATCACGATGCGCGGGCGGTCCTACATCGCTGCTGTGAAGCCTTATGAAGACGGCCTGATCGTTGAGACCGTGCACTACGCCGAAGAGCTGCGCGCGGCGAAGTCCTTCTTCGATGAAATTCCGGACGGCAAATCCGATCCCGATTTGGTCGACCTCGCCGAGGAATTGATCAACCGCAAGAAAGCGAAATTCGATCCGACCAAATTCGAGGACGAATACGCCGCCGCGGTCGAGCGCCTCGTGAAGAAGAAGATCGAGCGCCATGGCGAACTGGTTCTTGAAGACCAGGAGGAGCCTTCGCCCGATTACGGCGACAACGTCGTCTCGCTGGTGGATGCGCTGAAGAAGTCGTTGGCGAAGAAAGCCGCAGGCAAAGCGGCAGCCGCGAACGACGACGAGGATGAAGCGCCAGCCAAACCCGCCAAGCGTCCACGCGCCGCCGCGGAAAAGGTGAAGGCCGCGCCGCGCGCCAAGGCGCCGGCGAAGACCGCGCCTAAACGCGCGAAGAAATGAAGAAGCCCGCCAAAAGCGGTGCAAAGAAAGCGGCGGCGTCCAACCACCTAGGCGGCCTCGCTGAATACAATCGCAAACGCGATTTCGGCAAAACCAGCGAACCGGCCGGCGGCAAACTCAAAACCGCCGGCGGCATGTTCGTGGTGCAAAAGCATGCAGCCACGCGTCTGCACTATGATTTCCGCCTTGAGCACGATGGCGTGCTAATGAGCTGGGCCGTACCGCAAGGTCCCTCACTCGATCCGACCGTGAAGCGCCTCGCCGTGCGCACAGAAAATCATCCACTCGAATACGGCGCCTTTGAAGGCGTGATCCCGAAGGGCGAGTATGGCGCGGGCGCGGTGATCATCTGGGACGACGGTAAGGTCAAATGGATCAACGATCCGGCCGAGGGGATGCAGAAGGGCGAATTGAAATTCGTGCTGAGCGGCGAGCGGCTCAAGGGCGAATTTCACATGGTCAAGATCAAGCCGCGCGAAGGTGAGCGCGGCGAACCGTGGTTGCTCTTCAAGTCACGCGATGCTCATGCCGGCAAGGAGGATCCGACGCGCGCTGTGACGAGCATCAAGACGGGCCGCACCGTTGAGGATTTGAAAGCCAAGGGCGGTCGTGTCTGGAGCAAGGGCGGCGAACGCGCGCCGATGACCAAGGCGCCGAAATGGGGGTTCGTTGAGCCGGCGCTGTGCACGCCCGTCCAGACACCGCCCGATGGCGATAAATGGATTCACGAAATCAAATATGACGGCTATCGCATGCAAGCAGCGGTCAGCGGCGACGCGGTGCGGCTTTACACGCGGACGGGCCTCGATTGGACGGGCAAGTTCAGCCAAGTGGCCAACGCGCTCGGTGCGCTTGGACTAAAGGATGTTCTGCTCGATGGCGAAGTCGCGGTGGCGGACCCGAGTGGGCGCACGAGCTTCTCCACGCTGCAACGCTCACTCGAAAACGGCGACGCCAAGGGTGTGTCGTATTTCGTGTTTGATCTGATCGCTGAGGGCGATAAGGATCTGCGCAAGACGCCGCTACTCGAACGCAAGGCGCGACTCGAGATGCTACTCAGAGGCGCTCACGCGCCGATCCGGCTTTCGCCCTACGTCGAAGGCGATGGTCCACACGTACTTGAAGCGTTCGCCGAAAAGGGTCTTGAAGGCGTCGTTTCTAAGAAGGCGGATTCCAACTATCGCGCGGGCCGCACGCAATCCTGGCTCAAAGCCAAATGCGTCAACGAGCGGGAATTCATCATCATCGGCTATCAGCCCTCGCTCAAAGGACGGCAATTCGCATCGCTCATGCTCGCGGAGCGCGTGAAGGGCGAACTCACCTATCGCGGCAATGTCGGCACCGGCTTCAACGATAAGACGCTCGCCTCCCTCGCAGCGCAGCTCGCAAAGCTCGCGCGCGGGAAGCCCGCACTCACCGTCCCGCGTGAAGCGGCGCGCGGCGCCAAATGGGTGGAACCGAAGCTCGTGGCGCAGATTAAGTACGCCGACATCACCCCCGACGGCGCCGTGCGGCATGCTGTTTTTCTCGGGCTGCGCGGGGACAAGAGCGCGAAAGACGTGAACGCCGAAACCGAGGTCCCCGCTCTCCAATCACGCGTGCGCCTTACGCATCCCGATCGCGTGCTCTTTCCAGCAGCCGATATCACCAAGGCCGAGTATGCGGCCTATCTGGAAATGGTCGCAGCCCGCATGGGCCCGCACGTTTTCGGGCGACCCGTCAGCCTTGTGCGCGCGCCAGATGGCGTCGGCGGCCAGCAATTCTTCCAGAAGCATGCGATGGCCGGGGCGCCGAAGGAGATTAAGACCATTCCAATCGCCGAGTCCGATGGGAAGGACGAACACTATCTCACGCTTCCGAATGCCGACGCGTTGGTCGGGTGCGCGCAGATGTCCGCCCTCGAATTGCACATCTGGGGCGCGCGGAACGACGCGCTCGAGAAGCCGGACCGCATGGTGTTCGACCTCGACCCGGACGAAGGCCTGGACTTCGCTTTTGTTAAACGCGCAGCCTTTGACCTCAAGGCCCTGCTGGACAACGCCGATCTGCCTTCCTTCGCCATGCTGACCGGCGGCAAGGGCATCCATATCGTGCTCAATCTGAAACGCCGCGCCGATTGGGACGAAGTCAAAGGCTTCGCCGCTGGCTTCGCCGAACAAGTCGCGGCGCTCGATCCGAAGCGCTTCGTCGCCAACATGTCGAAGGCGAAACGCAAGGGTCGCATCTTCATTGACTATCTGCGCAATGGCCGCGGCGCGACGGCAATCGCCCCCTATTCCACACGCGCGAAGCCTACAGCGCCGATCGCCGCCCCCGTGAGTTGGGATGAACTCAAGACCATCCCCGAAGCGTCGGCGTTCAAGATGAAAGACATGCGCGCGCGGCTTGAAGAACCCGATCCCTGGGCGATTTATGCGGACTCCGCCGTTTCACTTACCAAAGCCGCGCGCGCCAAGCTCGGCCTCGATTGAGCGTTCCACGCTTGCGTCCCGCTTCCGCGATGCTAGAGCACGCGCAGGAGATTTATCTATGCGCAGCACCATCCTCGCCCTCGCCGCTCTGACCGCGCTTGCCGCTTGCGGCCAGCAGGAAGCTGCAGCGCCGCCGCCGGTGGAAGAAGTCGTGCGCCGTGTCCCCGCGCCATGGTTCATCTGCGACGCCATCGATGCGCCAGCCGTTTTTGTATTCAATCGCGACGGTGTGAATGTGCAGGTCGCTGAGTACGACAAGCCCAACGGCGCCGTAGTGCAGCGTATTGGCTACGAGGTCGGCACAGAGGAAGGCGCGGCTGGGAGCATAGTCACTGAGCTCTTCCGCGACATGGGCGTCGATGGCTCCGTGCGTCAGGTCAATCCGGGCATGCTAGAGAATCCGGGCTCCGCCTACACGTTGCCGTTCACGTCAATCAACTTGGATAGCCGCACCATCAGCTGCCGTTGGATGCCGCGCACGCGCGTGCTGGGCGTCACCGGCCGCCGCTCCATCGTGGTATATGAAGACCAAAGTGGCGATCTGATCTACAATTCCTACGATTACGCACAGGCCGCGAACGCCCGTCCGATCGAGGTCAGCGAGAATGGCCGCACGACGCCCTTCAGCGCCGAAGTGCGTGACGGCGCGGAAGTCACTGATGCGACGGGCACGGCATTCTCGTTCGAAACGCAAGGCGTGCGTTACGTCGTCACCGTGCGCCGCGACGGCACTGGCCAGCTCGACGCCTACCAGAATGGGACGCTGCTGCAGACCGAGCCTTTCATCGCCTACGTTGAAGGCCAGGCCGCTGGATAACGTCGAAGCGTAAGGAATTGTCGCCCCGCCGATGATCGTCTAAGCCGGCCACGCCTATTGGAGCTCGCACATGACGTTCGCCACGTACGAAAAGAAGGGCCGCGTTGCGGTCGTCACGCTGAACCGGCCAGAAAGCCGCAACGCGATTGCGACACAGCAGGATTGCGACGATCTCTCCGCCGCGCTGCGCCGCGCCAATGACGATCGCGAGATCAACGCTGTCGTATTGACCGGCGCGGGCAAATCCTTCTGCGCCGGCGGCGACCTCAAAGCCATCCGAGAACGCACGGGCATCGGCCCACGCGAGGAGCCGGACGATACGCGCGCGAACTATCGCCGCGGCGTGCATT
The DNA here is from genome assembly GCF_036392335.1 of Vitreimonas sp. Lineage (NCBI taxonomy): Bacteria > Pseudomonadati > Pseudomonadota > Alphaproteobacteria > Hyphomonadales > Hyphomonadaceae > Vitreimonas > Vitreimonas sp. Next base: position 8,874 of record NZ_DASVYD010000009.1, on the reverse strand, counting down.
CCGTGATCCGCGCGCTGGCGGACGTTGAAGTCGCCACCATCGCCGCGATCAACGGCCATGCGATCGGTCTCGGCCTCGACATCGGCATACTCTGCGACATCCGCATCGCTGGCGCCTCGGCCAAGATGGCGTCGAGCTTCGTGAAAGTCGGCATCATTCCTGGTGACGGCGGCGCATGGATTTTGACCAATGCCATCGGCGCCTCGCGCGCGGCGGAATTGGTGCTGACCGGCGACACGATCGACGCGGAGGAAGCCGTGCGCTTCGGCTTGGTGAGCCGCGTCGTGCCAGATGAGCAATTGTTGGACGAAGCGTTGAAGCTGGCGGAGCGCGTCGCGGTGAACCCGCCGCGTTCGATCCGTTTGGCGAAGCGCTTGTTGCGCGAGGCGCAGCATGGCCGTCTGAGCGACGTGCTGGAGCTTTCGGCGGCGTTCCAGGCGTTGGCGCACGAGACGGCGGACCACAAGGAAGCCGTCAACGCCTTCACCGAAAAGCGCACGCCGAAATTCACCGGTGCCTGATGGCGGCGAAATTGCCGCTCGCCGTCGATCTCGACGGCACTTTGATCAACGCTGACCTCTTCAGGCGCGCCATGCTGCGTTTCTGCAGCGCCGCGCCGTGGAACGTGTTCATGCTGCTGGCATGGCTCACGCGCGGGCGAGCGTATGCGAAGCAGCGGCTGACGCGTTTGTATCCGGTCGATGCGGCGACCCTTCCCTACAATTCCGCTTTCGTTGCGTGGTTGCGCGAGGAGCGCACTGCTGGTCGCGTGATTGCGCTGGCGACCGCGTTTGATCAGGGCGGCGCGGATGCGGTCGCGGCGCATCTGGGCTTGTTTGATCACGTGTTCGCTTCGGACGGCCGCGCCAATCTCAAATCCGCGAAGAAGGCGGGCCGATTACGGCGCGCGTTCCCGGATGGCTTTGTCTATGCGGGCAATGAGCGGGCGGATTTGAAGGTGTGGGCGGCGGCAAAAGCGGCGGTTGTCGTGAACGCTTCGCCCGGGCTGGAGCGCGAGGCGGCGCGGCGGTTTGAGGTGGAACGCGTCTTCCCGCGCGACGAACGCGCTTGAACGCACCCAGCCCAGCGCCAATGTTGAAAGCGAAAAGGAGGCGCGCATGATCCGTGTCGGCATCGGCGGCTGGAATTACGAGCCTTGGGAGGAGACCTTCTACCCGCCTAAGCTCGCCGCCGCGAAACAGCTCGAATACGCCAGCAGCAAAGTCACGGCGATTGAGATCAATTCGACCTTCTATCGCACGCAAACAGCCGCCTCATTCAAGAAATGGGCGGCGGCAACGCCAGAAAATTTCATGTTCTCGGTGAAAGCGCCACGCGCCGCGGTGCAACGCAAGGATTTGCGCGAGGCGGCCCAATCGATCGAATGGTTCTTCAGCAGCGGCTTGGGCGAACTCGGCTCAAAGCTCGGCCCGATCTTCTGGCAAATGGCGCCCTACAAGAAATTCGACGCCGACGAGATCAATGCGTATTTCGACATGCTGCCGGAGAAGCTCGGCAAACTGAGGCTGCGCCACGCTATCGAAGTGCGGCACGCCAGCTTCGACTGCGACGAATTCAAAACCATCGCGCGCGAGCGGAACATCGCTGTCGTGACCGTGGAATCCGAAAAGCACCCGCTGATCGTCGAGCCCACCGCGGATTTCTCATATGCGCGGCTGGAGCTGACGCAGGCTGAGGAGCCGACTGGCTATCCAAAGCCAGCGATCAAGAAATGGCTGAAGACCGCTCGCGATTGGGAGAAGAGCGGCGACGTCTTTCTCTATTTCATTTCTGGCGCGAAAGAGCGCAACCCAGCGGCCGCAATGGCGATGCTCGAGATGCTGAAGTAGCGATCAACGCAAACTGGCGTTGATCTTTTCGAGCGCGCTCAGCGGCGGGATCAGCTCTTGATCAGTCAGCTTGTTGAGCTGGCAATCCACGGTGTTCAGGCCATCATGCAGATCGCTGGCCTCCGGGTCGACATACAGCAAGCCGGTCACGATCTCGCCTTCTGTCGCCTTGCGCGCCAGGTAGCCGAGCGCGGCGTTACGGTCGGTCGCGTCGTAATCGTGCTCCAGCTTACGCAGGCGCAGGATCGAGCCGTCGTGCTGGACAACTTCTTTCAGTTCGCCCGGCTTGTAATCTGCGCGGATCGGGGCACGCGGGCTGATCACATCCATGCGGTTCACCGCCTCGTTATGTTCGCGCACATAATCGAAGCTCTTGGTCGAACCGACGTGGTTATTGAAGGCGACGCACGGGCTAATCACATCAATGAACGAGGTGCCCTTGTGCGACAGCGCGCCTTTGATCAGCGGCACGAGCTGAGTCTTGTCGCCGGAGAACGACCTGCCGACATAGGTCGCGCCAAGCTGTAGCGCGAGCATGACGAGATCGATGGGGCTATCCTTGTTTTCCGCGCCCTTCTTGGCCTTCGAGCCCTTGTCGGACGTCGCGGAGAACTGACCTTTGGTGAGGCCGTACACACCGTTATTCTCGCAAATGTAGGTCATGTTCACGCCGCGGCGGACGGCGTGACAGAATTGGCCGAGGCCGATCGAGGCGCTGTCGCCGTCGCCCGAGACGCCGAGATAGATCAGATCCTTCGCCGCAATGTTGGCGCCCGTCAGCACCGAAGGCATACGACCGTGCACGGCGTTGAAGCCGTGCGCCGGACTCACAAAATAATCCGGCGTCTTCGACGAACAGCCGATGCCCGAGAATTTCGCCAGCCTGTGCGGTTCGAGATCGATTTCGAAGCAGGCTTGAATGATCGCGGCGCTGATCGAGTCATGGCCGCAACCAGCGCAGAGCGTGGAGATACGGCCCTCGTAATCACGGCGCGTGAAGCCGACCGCATTGCGCTCCAGCGACGGGTGATGCAGCGGCGGCTTGGCGAGATAGGTCATTTCGCTTTCTCCGGCAGCGCGGCGGCCTGGCCTGCCTGCAGCTTCTCGGTGATGTCCTTGATGATGAAGCGCGCCGTGATCGGCGTGCCGTCATAGTGCAGCACGGAAACGAGACGCGCGGGATGCACGCCGCCTTCGTTCACCAGCAACGATTTGAGCTGACCGTCGCGATTCTGCTCGACAACGAACACCTGCTCGTGGTCGCGAATGAAGTCGAACACCTCGTTACTGAACGGGAATGCGCGCACACGCAGCGCGTCGAGATGGATGCCGTGGCTCTCAAGCGCACAAAGCGCTTCTTCCATCGCCGGATCCGTCGAGCCCATATAGATGACGCCGTCCGGCGTGCGCTTCTTGGCCTTCTTAATGATCGGCGCCGGCACGTGGGATTTCATCGTGTCCCATTTGCGCAGAAGGCGCTGCATGCCCTCGGTGTAATCCTCACCCTTTTCGGAATAGCGCGCGTCCTTGTCATGGCTGGAGCCGCGCGTGAAATACGAGCCCTTGGTCGGGTGTGTGCCGGGATAGGTGCGATACGGCACTGCGTCGCCGTCGACATCGCGATATCGGCCAAACGGCACACCCTGCTCCAGATGCTCGTACGTCAGCACCTTGCCGCGATTGAGACGGCGTTTCTCGTCCCATTTGAACGGCTCGGTCAGCCATTCCTGCATGCCGATATCCAGCTCAAGCATGACGAACACGGTCGTCTGGAAGAAATCGGCCAGATCAAACGCCTGCGCACCGAACTCGAAGGCTTCCGTCGGATTGCCTGGAAACAGCATCGGATGCTTGGTATCGCCGTGCGACGCATACGCCGCGAGCAGCAAGTCCGATTGTTGTGTGCGTGTGGGCATGCCCGTGGACGGGCCGCCGCGTTGCACGTCGAAAATGACGGCGGGAATCTCTGCGTAATAGGAGAACCCGACAAACTCATTCATCAACGAGATGCCAGGTCCAGAGGTGCAGGTGAACGCGCGTGACCCCGCCCAGCCGGCGCCGATGACCATGCCGATGGACGCGATTTCGTCTTCGGCCTGCACGATGGCGAAGCGATTCTTTCCATCTGCGTCCTTGCGCAGCATCGTGCAATACTTCTGGAAGCTCTCGGCCAGCGAAGTCGATGGCGTGATCGGATACCAGGCGCAGAACGTCGCGCCGCCATAGACGGCGCCGAGCGCTGCTGCATCATTGCCTTCAGCGAAGATGCGATCGCCGACCTTATCGCTGCGCTGCACGCGCAGCCCAATCGGTGCGATGTTGGCCTCCGCATACGCCCGCCCCAGCTCGAACGCTTTGAAGTTCGGCTGGATGAGCTTGTCCTTGCCTTTGAACTCTTCGGTGAGCAATTGCTTCACCGTGTCGCTTTCGAGCCCCAGAAGGTGCGCGAGCACGCCGACATAGCAGATATTCTTGAACAGCTGCCGCTCGCGCGGGACGGAAAACTCTGCCGCGATCAGTTCCGTGAGCGGCGCGCCAATGATTGTGATATCGTCACGAAACTTAGACGCAGGCAGGGGCTTCGATGAATCATAAAGCAGATACCCGCCCGGCATGATCTCCTTGAGATCGGCGTCCCAGGTCTGCGGATTCATCGCCACCATGAGGTCGACGCCACCGCGCCGGCCAAGCCACCCCGCCTCCGACACGCGCACTTCATACCAGGTCGGCAGGCCCTGGATGTTCGACGGGAAGATGTTGCGCGCCCCGACGGGCACGCCCATGCGCAGCACCACCTTCGCGAACATGCCGTTCGCGCTTGCGGAGCCCGAGCCGTTCACATTGGCGAACTTGACCACGAAATCGTTGGTCGCGGCGATCGGTTTCATTCAGCAGCCACCGGCTTGGGCGCGCGCTTGCGGGGGCTCGGTTTGGAGCCGCACCCAGCGTGCGTCACTTCGAGATAGAATTGCTGCATATCCCATGCGCCCGTCGGGCAACGTTCAGCGCACAGGCCGCAATGCAGGCAGACGTCCTCATCCTTGACCATGATGCGATCGGTCTTGAGTCCGTCGCCAATGTACAAATCCTGCGTCAGATTGAGCGCCGGCGCATTGAGGCGATCACGCAGCTCCGTCTCCTCGCCGTTTTCGGTGAAGGTGATGCAATCCATCGGACAGATGTCGACGCACGCATCGCATTCGATACAGAGATTGCCCGCGAACACGGTCTGCACGTCGCAATTCAGGCAGCGTTGCGCTTCCTTGTAGCCGAGCAGCGGGTCGAAGCCTTTCTCAACCTCGACCTTCACGTTGCGCAGCGCCACCTCGTTTTCGACCATCGGCACCTTGTAGCGCAGATCGAGTGAGACATCGTTGTCGTACGACCATTCGTGGATGCCCATCTTTGTGGACATCATCGATACACCGGGCGCTGGGCGCTTGCTTACGTCTTGGCCGTTTAGAAAGAGGTCGATCGAGACGGCGGCATCATGTCCGTGTGCTACGGCCCAAATGATGTTCTTGGGACCGAACGCGGCGTCGCCGCCGAAGAACACATTGGGAATGCTTGACTGGAACGTGGCCTGATCCACGACCGGCATGTCCCATTTGTCGAATTGCATACCGATGTCGCGCTCGATCCATGGGAAGGCGTTCTCCTGCCCGACAGCCATCAGCACGTCGTCGCACTCATAATGCACGTCCGGCTCGCCTGTCGGTTCGAGCTTCCTTTTTCCGTCCTTCTCCACCCAATGCATTTTGGTGAACCACACGCCGGTCAGCTTGCCGTTCGCGTGCGTGAACTCGCGCGGGTTGAGGAAATTGATGATCGGGATGCCTTCGTGCTGGGCGTCTTCCTTCTCCCAGGGGCTCGCCTTCATCTCATCGAAGCCAGAGCGGACGATGACTTTCACGTCCTCGCCACCCAAACGGCGCGAGGTGCGGCAACAATCCATCGCCGTGTTGCCGCCGCCGAGCACGATCACGCGCTTGCCAATCTTGTCGACATGCTCGAACGACACGTTCGAAAGCCAATCAATGCCGATATGCACGTTAGCGGCGGCCTCCTTCTGCCCCGGCAGATTGAGATCGCGGCCACGCGGCGCGCCGGTGCCGACGAATATGGCGTCATACCCCTCGGCGAGCAGCGCCTTGAGCGAGTCCACGCGCTTGCCGAAATGCGTCACCGGCTCATAAGCCAGAATGTAATTCACCTCTTCGTCGATCACGCTTTCCGGGAGGCGAAAGCGCGGAATTTGCGTGCGGATCATACCGCCGCCCTTGGCTTCGCCGTCATAGATGTGAACTTCGTAGCCCAACGGCAGCAGATCGCGCGCGACCGTCAGCGACGCCGGCCCTGCGCCGACGCAGGCGACGCGCTTGCCGTTCTTCTTCGCGGCTTTGGGCGGCATCAATTGCGCCACTTCGCCCTTATTGTCCGCCGCGACCCGCTTCAGGCGGCAGATCGCCACCGGCTCTTCTTCGACGCGCCCCCGCCGACACGCTGGCTCGCACGGGCGGTCGCATGTACGTCCGAGAATTCCCGGAAAAACGTTCGACTTCCAATTGATCATGTACGCGTCGGCGTAGCGCTGCGCGGCGATGAGACGGATGTACTCCGGAACAGGCGTGTGCGCGGGGCAAGCCCATTGGCAGTCGACGACTTTGTGGAAATAGTCCGGCTGCCCGATGTCGGTGGGCTTCAAGTCGCCTCCTCCTGGCTTATTTTGCCCCAGCCTAAAGCGCGGCGCGCACTACGCAAGACAGGTAAGTTGCGAGCGATTCGCAGTTATTGCGGCGCGATCTTGAAGCTCAATTCGGGCAGGCCGTTGACGCCGCACGTCACCACATCGCCGGCGACGATTGGACCGACTCCGGCTGGCGTTCCAGTGAAGATCAAGTCGCCCGGTTGCAGCATCCACGAGCGCGAAAGATGCGCGATGATTTCCGGCACACTCCAGATCATGTCGCCCAGCCGAGCATCTTGCTTGGTGTCGCCATTGACCGCGAGCCAGATGCGCGCGTCGGCAGCGGGCGGAGTCCTAGTGATGGCGCTGATCGGGGCGGATTGATCGAAGGCCTTGGCCGTATCCCACGGCGCGCCCCCCTTCTTAGCCTCGGCCTGACGGTCGCGACGTGTGAGGTCAACGCCGACGGCATAGCCCCATACATGCTGCGCGGCGTCTGACTCGGCGATGTCGGCGCCGCCCGCGCCAATCGCCAGCACGAGTTCCACCTCATAGTGCAGGTTCGCAGTGTTGGTCGCGTACGCGATATCGGCCCCGCTCTCCACGACCGCGTCGGCCGGCTTCGTGAAGAAGATCGGCGGCTCGCTCTTGGGATCATTGCCCATCTCGCGGACGTGACCCGCGTAGTTCCGTCCGACGCAAAAGATGCGCCGAACCGGAAAACGCCCCTCGCTGTCTAGGACAGCGACTGAGGCTTGGACGGGCGGCTCGAATACATAGGTCATACGCATGCTTTGAACATGCCCTGGCCACCGCCGCCAAGCCCCGCTTTTCGTCGCTTTTCCGGTCTCCAAATCGAAGCAATCGCTTGCGAACCAGTCGCGCCTGCCGGATTCTTCTACGTCTCTCGCGGGGATATAAATGGAATGGCTGGTCATCCTGGGCCTTGGCGCCTGGGTGTGGCTGCAATCGCGGCGCATCCGAACGCTGACGCTTGAGCTGACCGAGCTCAGGCGCGCCGTGGCGCGCCCGCCCGCCCCTGCCGCCATGGGCGAAGACGAACCCCTGCTGTTGACCGAGGTCGTGCGCGACGACGAATTGCTGCTGGACGCGCCGCTTCCAGCCGCGGCGAACGACGCCACCGCAGCGCTGGAACCTTTTGCATGGCCCGCGCCGCCAAGCGTCAGCGAAGCGGCGGCGACGCTGGCGCTGGCGCTCACTTTGCTCGCGCCGGCGCTGGCGGACCTGAGCGGATGGGCTCCGGGTCTGGTGACGGCGCTGGTGGGCGCGGCGGCCGCCGCCGGATTTGCCGTTGCGGGCTGGCGACGTTGGCCGTGGCTGGCGGTGACAACACTGACCGGTCTTTATGTCTGGTTCGCGTTTGCGCTCGGCGGCGGCGATGTGTTGCGCGCGATTACGCTGCTGGCCCTGGCCGGGATTGGCGGCGCAGCCATGGCGTTGCGGCCGCCGCATAACGGCGACGCGACGGCGTTCGGCTGGGGCCAGGTGCACGCGGCGCTGCCGGCCATCGCGATCGTCGCGGGCAGCGTGCTCTCCATCTGGACCTGGTTCGACACATCGCCGACCGGCGTCGGCTTGGTTCAGGCGCCAACAGTGCTGGCGACCGGATTGTGCATTCTGGCGGCGCTGGCGGTACGCGCGGGCGCGGCCGCGCCGCTGACGTTCGCCGTCAGCGTTTCCACCCTGATCATCGGCTTCATGGCGCATCTCAATGTGCGCGAAGGCGCGCTGAGTCCCGCCTTCTATCCCCTCATTCTCACCGCAGCTTTTGTTCTTGCCGCCGCTGCTTATCTGGCCCGACCGACTCGCGAGACGGATGCGCTCGTGGCGGGCGCGGGCGCGGCGGGCGCCAGCTTGCTGGCGCTGCTGGCGGCGTTCTCGCGGCTGGATTGGCATGGATTCACTGCTTTTGCTCCACTGTTCGGGGTCGCGGCGTTGATGTGCGCACTCGCGTGGTTGAGCGCGCGCCATGCAGCCGATGCTCAGGGCGACGCCGTGGTGGACATCTGGATGAGCGCGGGCGCCGCGTTGGCGCTGCTAAGCATAGAATCGGCGTTCGCCGAATCCGCACGCGTGCTCGCCCATGCCGGCCTGAGCCTTGTGCTCACTGCGGCTTATGCGCGTCTTGGCTGGCGCGCGTTGCGCTTTGCCGCGCTGATCGCCGCCGCCTTTGCGCTGGGTCACGCCATGAGCCCCACGCTGTTCCGGCTCGCCGGCGATGGCCTCATCACGTTGCTGGCGGCGCTCGCCATACTCGCGGGCGCCGGCGCGCTCTTGTTCGGCGCTTCCCGCTTGGCCGCACGCCGCGGCGAGCAC
>NZ_DASVYD010000008.1:0-49819 GCF_036392335.1 Vitreimonas sp. | reverse complement strand
AGAACCGCTATGTCGGCATGAAGTCGCGCGGCTATTACGAGACGCCGGGCGGCACGATCCTTTGGTACGGCCACCGCGCCATCGAAAGCATCACGCTCGACCGCGGCGCCATGCATCTCAAAGACGAGCTGATGCCGAAATACGCGACGCTCATCTATAACGGCTTCTGGTGGACGCCGGAGCGCTTGATGCTGCAAGCCGCGATCGACGCCAGCCAAGAGAGCGTCACCGGCGATGTGAAGCTGAAACTCTACAAAGGCGGCGTGCGCACCGTGGGCCGCGCCAGCCCGTATTCGCTCTATTCCAAGAAGATCGTCGGCTTCGACGAAGCCGGCGGCTACAACCAGGCCGACGCCGAAGGCTTCATCAAACTCAACGCCCTGCGCCTGCGCATCATGGCCGAGCGCGATAAGAAGCGCGGCAAGAACGAGTAGGCGAGCTAAAGCTCCCGAAATTCGTACTGATCCCTGATCCGCCAATTGAAATACGCGCCCTGCGACGGCGCGGTTTGAAATTCCAGCGCCACGTCCGGCGGCACGTCCTCGTAGATATATTTCTTGCCGCTCGTGAAGGTCACGGCAAGCGTGCGCTTCGAGGCGTCATACAGAACGCGCGCGATAGCCGATGACGAGCCCATGAAGCGCCCCGCATGCAAACGCGCCCGCCGTTGCCGGCAGGCGCGCTACATCTAGGCGCTTACGCGCTTAGCTCCAATATTGATCGACCTTGTAGAAGGCATGGCTCTGGTCGCGATAGGCGATGCCATCGTTCTTCGTGAGTTCGGAGATGGTGTCGGCGGGCGCGGCCTTCAGCTCGTCCTTTGTGTAGGGGACGACGTAGGAATCCTCGTCCTCGTCGTAATTCAGCGCCGCCCACGGCAGCGGATGAAATTTCTCGCCCATCTTCAGCACGCCGCCGAAGCCAACGACGGCGAACAGAATCGAATTGGATTGTTTGTCGAGCACGATATCTTCGATCGTCCCGATCTTCTCGCCGCTGGTGTCCTTCACGGACGTGCCGATCACTTTCTTGGCGCGAATCGCGGTCGTATGGCCGGTGGGTGTAGGCATGGGGGCTCGCTCCTCAATGTAAGTGGAGCTTGAACAACAATCGGTCGGCGCATTCGTTCCGCGCTTAGGTGAAGGCGAGCAGTAGCGCGAAAATCAGCAGCGCCACGAACGCCGCACTCAGAGCAGGCTTCACCAGGCTCAACGGCCGGTTCCGCACGCGCTCGGCCAAGCGCGCCCGCGCAGCGTCATTCTCTTGCTTTCGCCGATCCGCCGCCGTGCGGCGGTCCGCGTCCCGCCATCCGCTCATGCGGAGTGCTTTACATTACCAGGCCGACGAACACAGCACCGTAATGCCCAGCCGCGCCGATGATCACGCATGCATGCCACAGCGCACGGCGGAAGGGCAGCGCGTGGTTCAGATAGAGCAACACGCCGCCGGAATATGTGACGCCCGCAACCACGAGCATCGCGATCGCCAATGGCGGCAATGTCGGCACAACCGGGCCCAGCACCAGCACTGAAAGCCAGCCAAACGCCAGATAGATCAGGCACCAGGCTTTGTCGGAAAGCGCGGTCCAAAACACTTTGCCCGCGGCGCCCGCGAGCGCCGCGATCCAGATCGCGACGGTGACGCCAATCGCAAACGAGGGCGGCAGCAGCTGAATGGTGAACGGCGTGTACGAGCCCGCGATCATCAGGAAGATCGCCGCTTCGTCGAGCCGCCGCAGCACCCGGCGATACCGCGACGGTCGCGTCAGATTATAGACCGCCGAAGCCGCCAGCATCGCCATCAAGCAGAGTGCGTAGATCGCACCGCCGGTCGCCAGCGGCACGCCGCGATTAACCAGAGCCAAGGCTACAAGGAGGCCGCCGCCAATCAGTGCTGCAAGGATGCCGACGGCATGCACAATCCCATCCGCCGCATGCTCCACCCGGCTCGGGTAGTGCTCTGCGAGTTCGTCCTCGCCTGGCGTAAGGAGATCCGAAAGTGCCATACCGTGCGTCTTCTTGGTCCTGCGTTCTGCAAAGGGACGCTGTAACGACGAATATAGTTCCTCGACCTTAAGGTTGGATGAGGAGAACCGAGGATTCCCCGCAACACAATTACTTGATCGCGCGGCGTGCGGGTCACGCATGGCGCACGCGCATCACGCGTTCGCGAGTGGCGCGATTTTCGCAGCGTAGTCGCCATGCGCACCACTCGTCCCACCGCCGCAAGCCTGCGTGCCGAAGCGAGACTACTCTCGATCGCCGGCATCATGCTCTTGTTGATCGGTTTTCCGCTGACGCTATGGCTGGTAGCCGGCGCGCTCGCAGAGAACGGCATTTCGCCGATCCTGCCGCTCGCGATCGGGGCTCCGCCGATCGCTCTGGGCTATCTCGCGTGCCACTTCGCGTCACAGCGCATGGTTAAGGCCCGCGCCCTGGAACGTTCACGTTAACGCCACTTGCGCGCCACAGCGGCTTGGCGCACACGCATGTCATGATCTTGTTCGCACACCGACAGGCGCGACAGACCGCCGGCTAACGCCGCCGCGCGGACGCGCGCGCCATGTTCCTGTCCTTGTTTCGAACGAGTCCCGATGCTTCCCGTCGATCCCGCGCTCTATGCGTTATTTCTGGCCACCATGGCCGTGATGGCAATCACCCCCGGCCCCGCGAATATCTTTGCCATCGCCACCGGCGTCCGCGCCGGCCCGCAAGCGGCGCTACTGGGCGTTGCCGGCATGAACGCCGCTAACCTTGTTTGGATCGCGGCGGCCGCGCTGGGCCTGAGCGCGCTTGTCCACGCCTTTCCGCTCGCTTTCCGTCTCATAGCCATAATCGGGGGGCTGTATGTCGCTTGGCTCGGCGCCAAGGCGTTGTGGGCGGCGTGGCGCGATAAGGTTGCGCCATTCGACGTGGGCAAGGGCGCCGATCTCACCAGCGCTTTTCGCGATGGCTTCGCAGTGCAACTCTCCAACCCAAAGGCGATCGTGTTCTTCACCGCGGTGCTGCCGCCCTTCGTTGATCCGTTGCGCCCAGCCGCCCCCCAGCTTGCGCTGCTCGGCGCCACTATGATCGCGATGGATGGCGTCGCCATGAGCGGCTACGGCATTGCCGGCGGCGCGCTCGCCAACGTACTGCGCAAAGACCAAGCGCGACGCGCGTTCTCGGCCCTTGTGGGGGCATTGCTGCTCATGGCGTCGGCGTTGATCTTGCTGCGCGATTAATTGCGCGGCGCCGCGCACGCTTCGCTTTGGGCGAAAAAGCTTATGCACCAAGGTCGGACGCGCGTTGGCAGCATCGGTCGGCGGTTGCTAGCTGAAGCAAGAGTATTGACGAAATAATCGCGGATCAGTCAGCCTCGATCATCTGAGAAACATGAGCGCCGGTGGGTCGTTAGTTTGTCGGAGGTTGATTGCGACATGGAGACGGACGAATTTTCACTTCGCCTCAAGGGCTGGCGCATGGCGACAGCCGAGGTGCTTTATTACATGCCCGATCACCCATCGCTGCTGCAAAGCTTCATGTGGCAGACGCTCGACCTGGCGCCCTCCTATCCGCGCATACACAAATTCCTCGATTATTGGCGTCGCGAGATTGATGCAGTGATCCATTCGGTGCGCCTTGCCACGGGCGAGACCATCGCCCCGCCGAAGCTCAACACCGCGGACCACTGGCTGCATCACTAGTTTGGGATTGGCGGAACACCCGCGGGCGCTCCATATTTGATGCAACGAAGCGTCAATATGGAGATGCCTGTCATGCGCACGCTGATGACCCTGGCCGCCTCCGCCCTGTTGCTGGCGGCTTGCGCGACCGCGACGCCGTATCAGCCGGCGGCGACCAATACCAATTATGGTTTTCAAGAACAGCGGATCGAAAACAACCGCGTCCGCATCACCTTCCGTGGCAACACGCTGACCGATCGTGAGACGGTCGAGACCTATCTGCTCTACCGCGCCGCCGAACTCACCCTGGAAAGCGGCCACGATTATTTCATCGTCGCCAACCGCGACACCGAGGAGCATTCGCGTCTGCAAAGCACCGGGCCGCGTACGCCGCGTTTTGGCTTTGATTATTGGTATTTCTCGCCGCGCCGCGGTTGGAGCCCCTGGTACGATCCGTTCTGGGATGAGCCGACCAGCTATCGCGAAGTGACGCGCTACGAAGCCGTGGCCGAGATCGCGATGTTCAGCGGCCGCAAGCCCGCTGATGATCCAAACGCGTTCGATGCGCGCGAGGTGCAAGCCAACTTGCAGGGACGCATCGTTCGCCCACCTCCTGCAAGCTAAGGTCCTTCCACCGCGATTCCGCGCGCGCGCAGAAGGTCTACGACATTGCCGTCACCGACCAAATGCGCCGCACCCACCGCAATGAACACCCGCCCTGAGCCGTCGAGACGCGTCGCGATCTCGTCGGCCCAGGCGCGATTGCGCCGCAGAATGACCGCCTCGTGCACGGCCGGGCCGGCCTCCGCCCATTGCGGCGCGAGCGCGGCTTCGAGCGCCGCCACATCGCCGCGCGCCCATGCTTCATCCATGGCGTCCAGCGATTCATCTTCGTCAGCGATTTGACGCAGCGTCACCGATAGGAAGTGCGTCTCGTCGGCAGGCGAGAGGTCGGCCAAAATCCGAATTTGCTCATCCGGCGTCTCGAAGAAGCTCAAACGCTTGCCGCGCGATCGCGCCTCCGCCGCCAATACAGATTCAACGCCCGCGTCCGAAGTGTGCCCTTCGCGCAGCGCATAGGCGTAAGAGAGCTGTAGCGCCGCGAACCACGGACGCATGCGTTCGATCTGGGCGTGATCGAGCCGCAGCGCGCGCGTCGCATCCGCGAGGCGTTGCTGATCCTCGGGCGCCAAGCGCGCTGATAGCGCTTGGTCCGGCGGCAGCATGCCATAGCGCTGCGCCAGACCGGGAAATTGCTCCGTCGCGGCGGGCGAGGTGTCCGTCTCGGTCACAAACTCATCGGCGCTCGCGAACGCCGCGTTCACCCGATCGCTCCGCCAATGCAGATCGGGCGGCAGCACATGGACGGTCCCGAACAGCCAGATTTCGCTATCGGCGTCGGCGATCCGCCAGAGCGCGGGATCGCCTGGGGGCGCCGCAGCCGGCGCGCAGGCCGCCAAGGCCCAGGCGGAAGCCGCCAGCAAAGCTGAAAACCAGCACCGCAATCGCCGTCTCCAAAGGCTCGCCTTCGCCGTAAAGCTCGGCTAGAGATGCCGCCCGCGCCGCCGGCCCGCCGGTGGGAAGCTTCAGCACCCGTAGCTCAGCTGGATAGAGCGTTGCCCTCCGAAGGCAAAGGTCAGGGGTTCGAATCCCTTCGGGTGCGCCATGTTTTCAAAGACTTGGATAATCGGCCGCCGAATGTTGGGGCGGCTTACGCCGTCTAGTCGAAGCAACACTGCAACGAGTCGGGCGCGTTCGGTGTTCCGGGATGCGTGCGCGCGGGATCATGCGGGGGCGGCGCAGGCCGCTCAGGCGAAAGACTCGACGGAACAGGCGGCGCGCGCGGGCAGGCTTGCGCTGGCCGTCGTCGGTGCGGTGCTGATGCGGGCGCATGCGCCCGCCGCAGGTCGAGACCGCGGTTGAGCGCACGCGGGCGGTGGAGATCGCCTTGTCCCTGGTCGCGCTGATGGACCCGTCGGGATCGGGCAAGTCGACGCTGCTCTCGATCATGGGGCTGCTGTTGCGGCCAAGCGCGGGCGCACTGTCGATCGCAGGTGAGCGCGTCGATGCGCTGACGGATTCCGAGCGCGCGGCGTTCCGAAACCGGCGGCTGGGATTCGTGTTCCAGCTTCACCACTTGCTGATCGTGCGGACTATCGCGCCAATCGGCTCTCCGGCGGCCAGAAGCAGCGCGTGGCCATCGCACGCGCGCTCATGAATCAGCCCAGTCTCATTCTGGCCGACGAACCGACCGGAAATCTCGATCGCGCGTCGGCCGAACAGGTGCTCGACTTGATGCGTGAAATCAATCGCGAGGAAGCGTCGACGTTTCTAATCTGCACCCATGACGAACACGTGGCCGCGCGCTGTTCACGCTGCATCACGCTGGTCGATGGATGCGTCAGCTAGCGCGCGACGATTGACAGCCTACGTGTATGAGCTGAAGAGGCGTTGGCGTCGGGCGGAGGCGGGCATGATCGCGGCGTCGGTTGCGGATTATCGTGAGCTTGCGCGGCGGCGGCTGCCGCATTTTCTGTTCGAATACATCGATGGCGGCTCCTATGCGGAGCAGACGTTGGCGCGCAATGTCGCGGATTTGGCGGCGCTTGCGCTGAAGCAGCGTGTGCTGCGCGATGTGTCCGACATTGATCTGTCGACGACGTTGTTTGGTGCGAAGCAGGCGCTGCCGGTAGCATTGGCGCCGGTGGGGCTGGCAGGCTTGGCGGCGCGGCGTGGCGAGGTGCAGGCCGCGCGCGCCGCAGAGGCGGCCGGCGTGCCGTTTACGCTCTCGACCGTAGGCGCGTGTTCACTGGGCGAGGTCGCGTCGCAGGTGCAGACGCCGTTCTGGTTTCAGCTCTACATGATCCGCGACCGCGGCTTCATGAGCGATCTCTTGGCGCAGGCGCAGGACGCCAAGTGTCCAGCGTTGGTGTTCACGGTGGATTTGCCTCTGCCAGGCGCGCGCTATCGCGATGTGCGCTCGGGACTGGCCGGAGCGCCAGGGTTCGCAGGGCAAATGCGCCGTCTGGCGCAGGCGATGGCGCGGCCGGCTTGGGCTTGGGATGTGGGCGTGCGCGGCGGACCGCACAGCATCGGCACCGTCGCGCCAGTGCTCAAAGGCAAGGCCGGGCTTGAGGATTTCTTCGCGTGGATGCGCACGAATTTCGATCCGTCGCTCACGTGGCGCGACCTGGATTGGGTGCGTGCGCGCTGGAAGGGGCCGCTGATCGTCAAGGGCGTGCTTGAGGCCGAGGATGCGCACGCGGCGGCGGAAGCGGGCGCGGATGGCGTCGTCGTGTCCAACCATGGCGGGCGCCAATTGGACGGCGTGTATTCCAGTGCCCGCGCCTTACCGCGCATTGTGGAGCGCGTGGGCGATCGCGTGACCGTGCTCGCCGATGGCGGCGTCCGCTCCGGGCTCGATGTGGTGCGCATGCTGGCGCTGGGCGCGCGGGGCGTGCTGATCGGGCGCGCCTGGGCCTATGCGTTGGGGGCGCGCGGTCAGGCCGGAGTGGCGCATGTGCTCGCGCTGATTGCGGCCGAAATGCGGGTGGCCATGGCGCTGACCGGCGTCACGCGCATCGATCAGATCAACCGCGATCTGCTTGAAGTCTGACGCAGCGAGAAGGGCGATCTGCGCGGTAGTCGCGCGCGGTCGCGTCGGCTAGTTTCCGCGCGAAAACAAGAGGAGACCCCAATGTCCGCAGTAACGACCCGCAAGGATGGCGATGTTCTGGTTGTGAGCGCCAACAACCCGCCGGTGAACGCGCTGGGGTATGCGGTGCGGGCGGGGTTGCAGGCGGCGATCCGCGAGGCGCAGGCGGATGCGAGCGTGGCGGCGGTGGTGATCCGCTGCGAGGGCCGCACCTTCTTTGCCGGCGCCGACATCACCGAATTCGGTAAGCCGATGCAGGAGCCGGGGCTCGGCGTGGTTTGCGACGAGATCGAAGCGAGCGCAAAGCCCGTCGTGGCCGCCATTCATGGCACAGCGTTGGGCGGCGGGTTGGAAGTGGCGCTAGGCTGCCATTATCGCGTGGCCGTGCCGTCGGCGAAGCTGGGCTTGCCGGAAGTGAAACTGGGCATTCTGCCGGGTGCGGCTGGAACGCAGCGTCTGCCGCGCGTGATCGGCGCCGCCGAAGCGCTGCCGATGATCGTGTTCGGCGATCCGATCGCGGCGAAGAAGGCGCACGCGCTGGAGCTGGTCGATCAGCTCGCGGGCGAAGACTCGCTGGAAGCCGACGCGATCGCGTTTGCGCGCGACGTCGCGAAGAAGGCCACGCATCCCAAGAGCAGCCAGCGCACCGATAAGATCGAAGAATCGAAGAAGGACCCTGGCCTGTTCGAGCGCTTTCGCAAGGAAAATGCGCGCAAGCTGAATAAGCTTGAGGCGCCGGCGGCGTGCATCGAGGCGGTGCAGGCGTCGGTGGAATTGCCCTACGCCGACGGCATCAAGAAAGAGCGCGAGCTGATCATGCGCTTGATGGCGAGCACGCAATCGCGCGCGCTGCGTCATGTGTTCTTCGCCGAGCGCGCCGCCGCCAAGATCGATGGCATCCCCGCTGATACGCCGACCCTGCCGATCAAGAAGGTGGGCGTTCTCGGCGCCGGCACGATGGGCGGCGGCATTACGATGAACTTCCTGTCGGCCGGCATTCCGGTGACGATCGTGGAGCGCGAGCAGGCGGCACTCGATCGCGGCGTGGCGATCATCCGCAAGAATTACGAAAACACGGCGAAGAAGGGCCGCATCACAGCCGAGCAAGTCGAGAAGGCGATGAGCTTGCTGACGCCGACGCTCGATTTCAATGCGCTGGCCGATAGCGACCTCGTCATTGAAGCCGTGTTCGAAAACATGGACATCAAGCGCGATGTGTTCCGCCGCCTCGACGCGACGGTGAAGCAAGGCGCGATCCTGGCGTCGAACACGTCCTATCTGAACATCGATGAAATGGCGGCGGAGACGAAGCGGCCCGAGAGCGTCATTGGCCTGCACTTCTTCTCGCCGGCGAACGTGATGAAGCTGCTGGAAGTGGTGCGCGGGGCCAAGACGTCTCCAGCGGTGCTGAAAACCAGCATGGAGCTGGCGCGCAAGATCGGCAAAGTCGCCGTCGTCTCGGGCGTGTGCCACGGCTTCATCGGCAATCGGATGCTGAGCCAGCGCCAACAACAAGCGCAAGCGCTGATCCTCGAAGGCGCCAAGCCGTGGGATGTCGATCGGGTTCTGACCGAGTTCGGCTTCCCGATGGGGCCGTTCCAAATGTCGGACCTTGCGGGTCTCGACATTGGCTGGAGCGCGGAGACGTCGAAGAGCGCCAGTGTGCGCGACGTGCTGTGCGAGCGCGGCCGGCGCGGACAGAAAACGAGCAAGGGCTTCTACGATTACGACGAGAACCGGAAGCCCTCGCCATCGCCGGAGACCGAAGCGATCATCGCGGAATTCGCAGCGAAATCCGGCAAGCCGCAGCGTGCTGTGGGCGATGAGGAGATTCTGGAGCGCCTGCTCTATCCGATGGTGAACGAAGGTGCGAAGATTCTCGATGAGAAGATGGCTCAACGCGCGTCCGACATCGATATCGTTTGGCTGAACGGCTATGGCTGGCCGGCCTATACGGGCGGGCCGATGTTCTGGGCTGATACGGTTGGACTCGACAAAATCGTGGCGTCTTTGGGCAAGTATGGCGTCGCCGTCGCGCCCATGCTCAAAGCGAAGGCGGAGAAGGGCGAGAGCTTTAACTGAGGCGATCGCCCGCAATTGAGTTGATGCAGAGGCCTGCCGTACAAGGTGCGGCAGGCCCCTGTTTTGGTGAGTTCATGCGCGTCTCGGCCCGTTCCGCGTTCATCGCTTTGTCATGCACGCTGACGCTGGCCGGGTGCGCCAGCGGCTCGCGCTCGGACTTCGGCATTGTCAGTCGCGACGGCGCCTATCCGATTGGGTTTCCGGGCGTGCGTTTCTCTGTTGAGGACCGCGACGCCGCGTTGGCGCTCGAACAAGGCTTGAGCCAGGGCGTGCCGCGAGGGCCGGATGGGCATTTCGATTTGATCGCGCTCTCAGGCGGCGGCTCCAACGGCGCTTATACGGCAGGCCTCGTCACGGCGTGGACCGAGCGCGGCGATCGTCCGGATTTTGAAGTGGTGACGGGCGTTTCGACCGGCGCGCTTGCGGCGCCGTTCGTGTTTCTGGGCGCTGAGTACGACGATGAGCTGCGC
Source organism: Vitreimonas sp. (assembly GCF_036392335.1). NCBI lineage: Bacteria > Pseudomonadati > Pseudomonadota > Alphaproteobacteria > Hyphomonadales > Hyphomonadaceae > Vitreimonas > Vitreimonas sp. The sequence continues at coordinate 39,948 of NZ_DASVYD010000008.1, read as the reverse complement.
GAGGCTTACACGAGCGACCAAGCCTCGCATTTGCTGCAAAACCGCGGTTTGCGCGCATTCGTCGGCTCCGGCGTGTTCCGCGCCGCGCCGCTGCGCGAATTGATCGAGACCTATATCGACGCGGAGATGCTTGAACGCATTGCCGTTGAACACAATGCCGGCCGCACCTTGCTTGTCGCCACCACCGATCTCGATTCCGAGCGCGGCGTGATTTGGAATATGGGCGCGATCGCCGCGCGCGGCGGGCCGGAAGCGCTTGAGCTATTCCGCGACGTGCTGCAGGCGTCGGCCAGCATTCCGGGCGCGTTTCCGCCGGTGATGATCAGTGCGCAACGCGGCTTGGCGCCGGATGGCGCGCCGGAAGTGTTCGACGAGATGCATGTCGACGGCGGGGTGATGAATCCGTTCGTGGCGCTGCCGCAGATGCTGTGGACCTGGGATGATCAAAATCGGGTTCTAGAGGGCGGCAGGGTCTGGGTGATCGTGAATGGCAAAGCCGATCCCGAATTGGAGATCACCGTCGATGCGCCGATCAGTGTCGCCGAGCGCGCGCTCAACGCCGCGCTCAAGGCGAATTTGCGCGCGACCTTGATCGCCAACGCCGCCTTCGCGCGGCGCAATGGCATGGATTATCATGTCGCCGCCATTCCCGAGGCCTTCGACGGCGGCGACGGGCTGGATTTTTCCAGAGAAGCGCGCGTCGCTGTATTCGATCTCGGCCGCGCGCGCATGCTCAGCGACGAAGCTTGGGGGCACTTCGTCGATGAAAGCGAGGCGCGCTAGCTTTTAGCGCACTTCTTCGATTTCCGCTTCATCCGGCGCGCGCTCGGCGCGCAGGTCCGCGCGCGGCGCGGTGAGTGCGGCCGTCGGCAGCGCCAGCACCGGTCCGAGCGCATCGTTTTGGCCGCGCTCCATGCGCGGGTGGATCAGCTGGCCGCTGTCGCCGAACACATAAACGAGCCGCGCCCAATCGGTGTCGTCATACATGAAGGCCGGGCCTTCCGGATCGAGATCCGACCAATCCAATTCGCGCGGCGCGGCGGCGGCTTGCGCCAGCCAGGTGCGCGCGCCGTTCTCGTCGCCACGCCCGCGCGCCACTTGCGCGAACAGGATGCAAATGCGCGACGAGGGATTTTCGCGATAGGCGTCTTCCAGCAGCGATTGCGCCGTCGCCCAATCACCGCGCTCCATCGCAAGTTCGGCCAGCACGATCTTCGACTCGCGATGATCGCGGCGCTTGTCGGCGAAGGCGCTCATGCGACCGGCGCGCGCCTCGCGCGACTCACCGGCGGCGAGATCGCGATAGGCGTGCGCGAGAGCCGGGTGCGGCGCGCTTTCCCAGGCGTCTTCGAGGATCGAGGCTGCACGTTCGTTCTTGCCTTCAGCCACCAACAGGCGCGCGGCGAGCGCGGCGGCGGGCGCGAATTGCGGCGCCATGCGGAAGGCCTTCTGCGCTTGATCCGACGCTTTATCGATACGCCGCTCGCGCTCCATCTTCGCGGCCTGCGCGGCCATCAGCACGGCGCGGCGGCGCTTGGCGACTTTGTCTTCGACGAGCTTACGCTTGTCGCCGATCTCAAGTGTTTCCAGCGCGTTGTCCCAATCACCGGCCTGCACCGCGAGATCGAAGGCGTATTGATAAGGCCATGTTGAAGTTTTGGAGGCTTTGAGGGCTGCTTCCGCGTGCGCGCGCGCCGCGGTGCGGTCGCCGCGTTTCAGCGCCGCCGCCATCAGGCCTTTGCGGCCGAGGATTTCGGTATCCTCATGTTGCAGCATGCCGGAATAGGCGCGCTCGGCGGCCGCCGTGTCGCCGGCGACCTCGGCGGCGCGCGCTTGCAGCAGCATCGCCAAACGTGGTTCTTCGATCAAATCCTCGGCGCGATCCGCTTGCCGGCGCGCCTCTTCGAACTCCCCTGCTTCAGCTGCGATCAAGCCCAGCGCCAGAGCTTCCTGGCCCTTGCGGATGCGCGCGCGCTGACCGGCTTTACCAATGCGGCCCGGCGCATCGATCAAGAACATCAGCAAGCGCAGCACCGGCAGTGCGATGGCGATCAGCACGACCAGGATCAGCAAGCCGAACAGCGCGCTCGTGCTCACTTCCGTGCCGAACCAATTGATCTCGACCGTGCCGGGATCGGTGGTGACGATCTGCCACGAAGCCAACATCGCCATCACGGCGATGATGAGAAGGAAAGCGAGGCGCAACATCGTGCTTTAGCTCCGCGACAATTCTTGTCGGATCGCCGCGAGGCGCTGGTCGATTTCGAGCCGGCGCTGCGCGTCGTTAAGCCAGGGCTGAGCGACGCGCTTGGAGGCGCCGGTCAGCCGGTTCAATTCTTGAATGGCCTCAGCCAAACGGTCGGAGGCGAGATATTGCTCGGCGCGCTCGACGATGCCTTCCGGCGTGTCGCCGGCGTTCGATTGGCGCACGACAATCCATTGCGCCAGCGCCGCTTGAATGCGGCCCCAGAAACCGCCGCCCGCTTGGCTCTGCCGTGCTGCGCGGATGATCTCGTTGTCGAGACGGTCAAACTGGTCGCGCAATTCGATCCGTGTCGGCGCGCCGGTGCGTGCGAGCGGTTCGAGCGCGGCCACGTTCGCGTCGTTCGGCAACAAGGTCGCGAGCGCGGCGTGTGCTTGCGGGAATGGCCCAGACGAGCGCGCGGCTTCCGCTGCCGCCACCACCGCGTAAGACGCACGCGCCGCAGTCGCGGCCGCGCGCGCTTCCGCCGCCACGGCTGGCAGCTCTTCCTGCAAGCGGCGCACTTCCGTCACAAGCGCTTGCACTTCCGCCGTCGACGGCATCGTGCTCAAGCGGCCTTCGACGTCGCGCAGGCCAGCTTGCAGCGCGAAGAGACGCGCCGTGGCGCTGCCACCCTCGGCTTCGTCGCTCGCGGCGATCGCAAGCGGCGCGTTGACGATCGCTTCGATCGCATCGAGCCGCTGATCCAATTCTGTGACGTTCGACGGCGCCGCGGCGCCATTTACGCTCGCTGCCTGCAAGGGCGCCACATTGTCGAGCGCGGCTTGCACCGCCGGCAGACGCGGCGCGATCGCGCCGCCCGCGGCGCCCACGCCCGCGGCCAACACCGCCAGCGCCAGAGCCGTGCCTCCACCGATGCCGCCGCCGCGACGATCATCGTCGCGATAGGCCGGCTCGTACTCAACGTCGATCGGCTCGGCGCGTCCGCGCTCCGCTTCGTCGTCGTCTCTGCTCATGTGGCTCCCCAAAATTTCCCGCGACATTTCCGCGATTTCGCATCGGAAATGAGTCGGGGCCGAAGCAGAAACCTACGGCCCCCGGTGAAGCCGCTCAAGCGCTTGCCCCAGCAGGGGAGAATTACTCTTGGAGTGTGACGCGCAAGAGATCGTCTTCGCGTGGCGCGGGCGCCACGATTATGCGCTTCCAGTTGGTTTTCGCCGCTTTTTCAGCCACGCCGGGGCTCATGCAGGCGGCTGTGAGTTGCGCCGCATTGGGGGCGCCGAGCGCTAAGAACGCCTCGGCGGCGCGCGCGCTATAGAAAAGCACGATATCCAAGGCTTCTGTGAGTTGCGGCGGGAGCACGCTCGCCTGCACCGCCGCATACGCCGTGCGCCGCTCGATCTGATAGCCGGCGCGCTGCAACTCGCCGGCTAAATCGCCGGCAATGTGTTCGCCCGCGATATGAATGATTTTGCCCTTGGCCGGATCGAGCGTGGCTTTCGCGAGCGCCGTGAGCGACGCCACGTCGCCATCGGCGGAGCGCACATCCTTGTGCCCCGCCGCCCGCGCCGCCGCGGCGGTCGCGTCGCCCACGGTGAGGATGATCTTGTCCTGCGCCTCGCGGATCGCCGGAAACGCGCGCACGCCATTGATGCTGGTGAAGATCAGCGCCTGCGCGCCGTCGATGTTGGTGTCGTAGGCGCACGGCACGATCGTCAGCAATGGCGCGATGATGGGCTCGGCGCCCAATTCACGCAGACGTTCTGCTGTTGCCTCGGCCTCAGGCAGCGCGCGCGTGATGGCCACGCGTTTCATTCATGATCCATCACAATGGCGTCGCCCGCCTCGTCACGAATTTGGCCGCCAAGCCGCGCGCCCAACGCCCGCGCCTGCGCGATCGCATCGGCGCTGAGCGTGAGCGTTTCGGTGCGTCGCCAGCGCGTTACCCCATCCGGGGTCAGCGTCTCGCCAATAAAGTGCAATGCTCCGCCACTCACGCGCGCCAATGCGCCGATGGGCGTGCGGCACGACCCATCGAGCGCTTCCAAGAAAGCGCGCTCGGCTTCGATTTCGATGCGCGCGTCGGCGGCCTCGAATTTCCTGAGCGCTTCCAGTGTGCGCGTATCATCGGCGCGGGCCGTGATCGCGAGCGCGCCTTGGCACGCCGCGGGCGGCGTCTCAGTCGGGTCGACCAGGCTTGCCGCGCGGTCTTCCAAACCCAAACGCTTCAATCCGGCGAGCGCTAAGAACGTTGCGTCCGCCTCGCCGGCTTCCAATTTTCTCAACCGCGTATCGACATTGCCGCGCAAGGTCACAACACCGAGATCGGGCCGCGCGTAGAGCACTTGCGCTTGGCGGCGTAAGCTCGCGGTGCCGACATTCGCGCCCGCCGGCAGGTCGGCCAAGCTTTTCGCTTTCAAGCTTACAAACGCGTCGCGCGGATCTTCGCGCTCCGGCACGCACGCCAGCACGATGCCATCTGGCAGCCGCGTCGGCAGATCCTTCAGCGAATGAACGCCGATATCGATGCGGCCGTCGAGCAGCGCCTCGTCCAGCTCCTTGGTGAAAAGGCCTTTGCCGCCGGATTCGATCAGCCGTCGATCCTGGATCGTGTCGCCAGTGGTGACGATCGGCACGATCGGCAGCGCCCCCGTCTCGACGCCCAGCAGCGCGGCCCACCGCGCGCGCGTCTGTTCGGTCTGCGCCAGCGAAAGCTTCGAGCCACGCGCGCCGATGCGGAAGAGAACAGCCATGACTTGCACTTAGCCGCTGGCGCGGCGCGGGGGAACGCGCCAAATGAGCCGCGATGAAGCCGCTCACCATCCTCGGCATCGAGACCAGCTGCGACGAGACCGCGGCCGCTGTGCTGCGCCTGGATGAGGCCGGGCCGCATGTGCTGTCCGACGTCGTGCTGGGCCAGGCGGCCCATCATGCCCCCTATCGGGGCGTCGTCCCCGAAATCGCCGCCCGCGCCCACGTCGAGGGCTTGGACGGGACCATCAAGGCCGCGATGGCCGATGCGGGGATGAGTTTTGCCGATTTAGATGGGGTGGCGGCAACGGCGGGCCCTGGCCTGATCGGCGGGGTCATGGTCGGGCTGATGGCCGGTAAAGCGATCGCGCTGGCGCACAACAAGCCGCTTATCGGTGTGAACCATCTCGAAGGCCATGCGCTGAGCCCGCGTCTGGCTGAAGGCGGCGCGACCTTCCCGTACCTTTTGCTGCTGGTCTCAGGGGGGCATTGCCAATTCATCTCGGTGTTGGATGTCGGCGTGTACCGCCGTCTTGGCTCCACCATTGATGACGCGCTTGGCGAAGCCTTCGACAAGCTCGCCAAGCTTCTCGACCTCGGCTTCCCCGGCGGGCCATTCGTGGAAAAAGCCGCGAAAAATGGCGATCCGAAGCGCTTTGCGCTGCCGCGGCCCTTGGTGGGACGCGAGGGCTGTGACTTCTCCTTTGCCGGCTTGAAAACCGCTTGCGCGCGCGAGGTCGCCGCGCTCGGCGTGCTGACGGATCAGGATAAAGCCGATCTCTGCGCCAGCTTCCAGGCGGCGGTGCTCGACATCATCACCGACCGCACGCGCAACGCGATGCGGGAGTTCGATACCGTCTGGGGGGCGAAGGGAAGATTGGTGGCGGCCGGCGGTGTGGCGGCCAATCACGCGATCCGGGGGCGGCTTGAAGCTCTGGCCAAGGATCGGAACTATGACTTCATCGCTCCGCCGCTCAAATGGTGCACCGACAATGCGGCGATGATCGCTTTGGCGGGGGCTGAAAGATTGCGGCTGGGATTTAGTGACGACCTGTCATTTCCGGCCCGGCCGCGTTGGCCGTTAGATGAGGCCGCCGCCCGCTTGCGTCCCAGCCACAAGCCGGGACGCAAGGGAGCTAAGGCTTAGGCCCAGGTCAAGCCACGACGCGCGCGGCGGCGAACAACAGGGGTGCCAGCGCAGTCGCGACCAGTGCGATCGCGACCACCACGGACAGAGCCCGAGCGGTGGCAGGCAGGTCTTGCGCAGACATTCCAAACTCCTGGATGTTGAATCGATGCTGCGAGTGCGAACATCGATGGCACTTAGATAATCTTTGCCATGCCGAGGCAGAAGTCGGCAAAAACCAGCCCTGTTATGCAAAAATGCAGGGCCATTCGTTAATATCGATCCATATTTGCGGGCAAAAGAGAGGCGCGAAGGCCGAGGCCTTCGCGCCTGCACAAGGACCGCGGCGCGCTGGGAACGCGCCTGGGCAGAAACTCTAGGCGACGACGCGCGCAGCGACTTCAAAGATCGGCGTCATCGCAACGGCGACAAGTAGCGCGGCGGCAAGGACGAAGCTGAGGCTGATCAGATGGGGTGGGCGGTTGGCGGTCATGGGGGGCTCCAGGGCTTGGCGTTGTTCGGTGAAGCTTATGTACCCTGACGCCGTCACATGAGCAATGAATAAAATGGTTTTCGTTCAGCATTTGTGTAGCCGACGTTTCATGATGAGGCTGTACTCTTTGGTGGGGCTTATTTGCGGGCGTAGAGGCCGTGCAGGAGCAGGTTCAGCACGCCCTCGAGCTCACGCTCCAGTTTGGGCAGGGTGAGCTTGGAGAACAGCTGCGGCACGCCGAACTTCATGGTGGCGGCCTGCATCATCTCGGCGTTGAACATATGGTCGCCGGGCGCGAAAATTCCGGCCTTCTCGCCTTCTTCCAAAAGCGCCGACAGGAACACGCGCTCCAGCGCCAATTGCTCGTTGGCGAACAGCGGGCGCTCGCGGTGCAGCACCTCGGCGACCTCGATGATTTTGTCGCTTTCCTCCAGCATGCAATAGGAATCGCGAAGCCTTTTGAAGAAGATCTCGCGCAATCGCTTATCAGCCGGCCATTCCTTCTTGCGGGCGATCGCGGCCATCTCGGCCTGTTCCTCGGCGTAGTGCTTACGCGCCATCGCCTCCGCGATGTCGATTTTGGCTTCGAAGAAGCGATAGATGTTGCCGGGGGACATGTCGCAATCGGCGGCGATCTCGGCCATGGTTGTCTTGCCGTAGCCATAGTGCTTGATGCGGGTCATGGCCGCCTGAAGGATGCGGTCCCGGGTGGCTGTCTTTTCGTCCATCCTTACAGGATATGCGGTTTCTATTGAACGATCAATGAAGGATTCAGCGTTGTGACCGAGCCCTACCAAACAGTGGCCGTCTTGGGCGGCGGCGCCTGGGGCACCGCTTTGGCCCAGGTGGCGGCCGCCGCGGGCCGAGAGGTGCTGATCTGGGCGCGCGAAGGCGAGGTCGTCCGCGGCATCAACGACACCCACGAGAACCCGCTCTTCCTACCCGGTATCCCGCTGAGCCCGGCACTGCGCGCCACCAACGATATCGCCGACGCGGCCAAGGCTGACCTCATCCTGGCGGCGCCGCCCGCCCAGCACATGCGCGGCGTGTTGCGGAATATTCGGCCGCATCTACGGCCGGGCGCGCCGTTGGTGCTGTGCGCCAAGGGCGTCGAGCGCGGTTCGTTGGCGCTCATGACGGATGTGCTGCGGGAAGAAATCCCCGATCTCAGCCCGGCCGTGCTCTCCGGTCCCGGCTTCGCCAAGGATGTCGCGCGCGGACTGCCAACGGCCACCACGATCGCCAGCGCCGACGCCACGCTCGCGCAGCGCGTGGTCGCCACCATCGGCTTGCCGACGTTCCGGCCGTACCTCGCGGACGACCTTATCGGCGCCGAAATCGGCGGCGCGGTGAAGAACGTGGTCGCCATCGCGTGTGGCGTCGCCGAAGGCCGCAAGCTCGGCGACGGCGCGCGCGCGGCGTTGATCACGCGCGGCTTCGCCGAACTCACCCGCTTGGGCTTGGCGATGGGCGCCAAAGCCGAAACGCTCTCGGGGCTCTGCGGCTTGGGCGATCTGGTGCTCACCTGCGCGTCGCTCACCTCGCGCAACACTTCGCTGGGCGCGGCCCTCGGCGAAGGGCGCGCGCTGCGGGATGTTCTCGCCGAACGCCGCTCCGTAGCCGAAGGCATGGAGAGTGCGCCGGCGGTCGTGGCGCTCGCGGCGAAGTACGGGGTCGAGATGCCGATCTGTGAAGCCGTCGACGCTATCGTTGGCGAACGCATCAGCATTGACGATGCGATTGTCGCGCTGTTGTCGCGCCCTTTCAAAGCGGAAGGCGTGTGACGCCGAAGCCCGGCCTCTTCTTGGCGCGCCTCGACGCGGTGCCAAATCCAGGCGCGATCGTGGTCGATTTCGCGGAGGGCGAGGCGCGGCTCTCGATTGTCGTCGCGCGGCGCGGCGCGTCGATCGCCGCATTCCGCAATCGCTGTCCGCACGCCGGCTATCCGATGGAGCGTCCGGACGGACGCATGGTGATCCAGGAAGGCCGCTATCTGGTCTGCACCGCACACGGGGCGAGCTTTGCGCTGGAAACGGGCGCCTGTGCTGGCGGTCCCTGCAATGGCGAAGGCTTGGAGCGTTTCGCGATCGCGCTGCGTGACGGAGGCATTTTCATCGCCTAGCGGCAAAAAGAAGCGCGGCTTTCGCCGCGCTCCAATCTCGCACAATAAGATGCGGCGCTTAAGCTGCCGCTTCTTCCTCATCGTCCTCATCATCGTCGTCGCGACGGCGCATCATCATGTAGCCGACGCCGGCCAGCACGACGACGCCGAGCGCGATCCACGGGAAATAGCCCGCCAGGCCGCCGAACGCGGTTTGCGCTTCGCCGCCCGAGCCGGCCGTTTCGGCGAGCGCCTGCGTTTCCGCCGCCACGCCCGTCACCAAACCCGGCACCGAATAGGCCGACACCGTGTCGCTCGCGGCCTGGAAATCCGCGTGCGTGCGGCCAGCCGGGAAGCTCAGCATGTTTTGCATCTCCGCCGCCGCGGCTTCGATCGCCGGCATCTGGTCGGCGCTGCCGATGCTGGTCATCGTCGCCACACCGTAACGGCCGAGCAATTTCAACTCGTGGCGGAAGTCCTTACCTTGGCCGCCGCCAGGCGCCGCCGTGCGCTCGGCCCAAACCACTTGCGGCGTGCCTTCGCCAACAAAGGCCGGCATGACGGCAAAGCCTTCAAACGGCTTGTTCTGCGCCGCGCGCGCGTCGCGCGTTTGCGCTTCCAGATTTGCGTCGCTCAGGCCGGACGCGGTTTCCGCCTGCACGTAGCCGATGGCGTCATAGGAAATCACGGTCGCCCAGACATTGTTGGCGCGCACATCTGTGTTGGCCGGCGCGAGCAGGCCGAGCACGGTGCCGTTGGGCGCGGCGGCGCTGTTGCGTTGAAGGAAGGCGTAGGCCTCCTCGGCCGAATACAGCCGGTAGCCGTCCGGCACGTTGATGGTGAGTTCGTCGCCGTTCAGCGGAATAAGACCGGAGCGGCCTTCAGGCGCGGCCGCACGTTGGGCCGATGGCGCGGCTTGCGCCGGCGCGGCGCGCACCGGCGGCGCGGCGACGTTCGGGCCGGCGTCGCCTGGACCATCAGCAAGAGCAGGTGTGGCGAAGAGCATCGCCAGCGCGGCAAAAAGGGCGCGCGTCACATTCATGCGCATGGGTGTCTCCCTCGCGCGCCCGTTTTGGGCGCATCCCCCGAATCAAAATTAACCAATCTCGGTGGGCTTGTCGCGCGTCAGCGCATGACAGCTGCGCGGAGTTCCCCAGCCGCGCGAGTCATCGCGTCACTTATGGCGCTGCGCCACGCGGCCAGGCTGGTCGCGGCCTGGGCTTCTTGTGGATAGGTCACTCCGCGCGACGAATTCACTACGCCGCCCTCCAGACCTTTCCCGGTTGCAACAAAACCGGCCACGGCGTCCGTCGCGCTCGCGCCTTGCGCGCCGTAGCCCGGCACAAGGAAGAGCGCGTGCGGCATCGCCTCGCGCAGCGCCCGCGCTTCTTCCGGATAGGTCGCGCCGGCCACCGCCATGAGGCCCGACCAATTGCTGGCGCCGAGCAGGCGTTGCGTTTCCGGCGCCAGCATTTCGGCCACGCGCCGCCACACCGGCGCGCCGCCCACTTGCAGATCTTGCACATCGCCGGCGCCGGGATTGGAGGTGCGCACCAGGACGGCGACGCCTTTGCCCTCGCGCTGCGCCAGCGAGACGAACGGCTCCAGCGTGTCCTTGCCCATATAGGGGTTCACGGTCACGCAATCGGCGTTGAAGCCGGGCTTGGGGCCGAGCGAGGCGCGCGCATAACCTTCCGCGGTCGTGCCGATGTCGCCGCGCTTGGCGTCGAGGATCACGATCATGCCGGTGTCGCTCGCGTGCTGGCACAGCATGCGCGCCACCGCGTAGCCCATCTCGCCGAATTGCTCGAACAGGCCGAGTTGCGGTTTCAACACGCCGCAATGCTTGGCGGCGATGTCGATGACGCTGGCGCCGAACTTCAGCAGCGCCTGCATGTCCTCGCGGACGTCGCCGAAGAGCGCCGTCGGAATTTTGTCGGCGAAGGGATCGAGACCGACGCAGAGCGGGGTGTTGTGCTTGCGGACGCTCTCAATCAGCCGGTCTGCGAAGGCGCTCATCAGAGCGGCCCTTCGCCCGGCGCGACGCACACCACCTGCGCGACTGCGAGCTGGCGGCGCAAATCATCTGATTGTTGCCCGTAATTGTCGGAGGTCAGACGCGGCGCTGGCGCGCCGACGGCGTCCACTTGCTCTACGCGTAGTAGACGCAGGATCGAGGATGGCGCCGCCGTGTAGATGCGGCCCCGGCGCGCCGATTCCGCAACCGTCACGCCAATGACCTGGCCATTGGCGGAGAACGCGGGGCCGCCGCTGATGCCAGCAAGCGAGCCATGCAGGCCGGAGGTGCGGCCAAGTTCGGCCCAGGCGAGAACCGGCTCCTCAACATCATAACGCCCGCGCGCTACGAGCGTCTCGCGACCGATCAGGCGCGAATAGGCTTCGCCGGGCCGTCCTTGCGGGAAGCCGACATGGAAAGCGCGTTGGCCGATTTGAAAATCGCGTTCGGAGGTGTCGAGCGCCAACGCTGCCGGCGCCTGGTCCGTGCGCAGCAGCGCGAGATCGGCGAACAGGGCGCGCTTCACGTCCACCACGGGCACAGCTGAGCCGCGCGCGACGATGAGGCCGACATGTTCGCAGCCGTCGACGACATGGCGGGCGGTGAGCCACCAACCCTGTTCGGAAATGGCGAAGGCCGAGCCCATACCGGATGAGACCGGGCCAACTTCGACCAGCACTTCCGGATCGTAGATCGACGGCGGCGGCAGGAACGAGCCATTGATCGAGGGAGCGTCGGGCAGCGCTTCGGGCGCGTCCGCGCGCTGATCGACGCGGAACAGCACAAACACCACCGCCGCGATGGCGATGATGTAAAGGAGCCAGTCCGGGATCAGACGAAACAAATCAGCCGCCTCTGATCATGCTTACATTGGGATCGGCCACGGCGCCGGAAAGGATCAGCGCCAGGCCAATTTTCACGCTCATCAGAAATACCGCCGCGGCGACGTCGCCTTCCGCGATACGGCGCGGCAGGCCACGCAGGAACATATCGGCAAAGCGGAAGGCTAAAAGCTGGATGAGCAGCGTCACCACCCCCCAGATCAGCAAATCCCAGACGCCGAACGAGTGGGCGAGGCAGGAGCCCAAAGGAATGGCAAGACCGACCACGACGCCGCCAAAAGCGAGCGACGCCGAGGGATTGCCAGCGCGGATCAGGGCGAGCTCTTTATGCGGCGTCATAATGACGTAGATGATGAGCGAGGCGACAAAGAGGCCGAGGGCCACGCCCAATTGAATGATGAAATCCGGAAATCCCGCGACGAAGGCATTGATAGGCGCGGAAAAATCCATGACGTGTCCCTCGCTCGCCGCAGGCCGGCTATATCCCCGCTTGCGCTAGCGGTTCCGGCGCACGCGCGCAAGACGACCAAGGAGTAGGTAAGCATATGAGCGAACGTAAAGCCGCATTGGTCACCGGCTCCACCAGCGGCATCGGCTTGGGCGTGGCTACCGCCTTCGCCAAGGCGGGCATGAATGTGACGCTCAACGGCCTGGGCGATCCTAACGAAATTGAGAAGGTTCGCGCGGCCCTGGCCGCCGAAACCGGCGTCGAGGTCCGTTATGACGGCGCCAATCTGATGCAGCCGGAAGCTTGCGCCGGCATGGTGGAAGGCGCAGTCGGCGCGTTCGGCCGCCTTGATGTGCTCGTGAACAATGCCGGCATCCAATACGTGTCGCCGATCGAGGATTTCCCGGTCGACAAATGGAACGCGATCATCGCGCTCAATCTGTCGGCCGCGTTCCACGCCATCCGCGCCGCGATGCGGCCGATGAAGGAACGCAAGTACGGGCGCATCATCAACATCGCTTCGGCGCATGCGCATGTGGCGTCGCCATTCAAGTCAGCTTACGTCGCCGCCAAGCATGGCATTGTGGGCTTGACCAAGACTGTGGCGCTTGAGGGCGCGGCGTTCGGCGTGCGCTGCAACGCCATCTCGCCAGGCTACGTGCTGACGCCGCTGGTCGAAAACCAAATCCCCGACACGATGAAGGCGCGCAACATGACGCGCGAGCAGGTCATCAACGATGTGCTGCTCGCGGCACAGCCGACGAAGCAATTCGTGAGGATCGAAGATGTTGCTGGCATCGCGCTTTTCCTCACCACCCCGGCCGCCGACCAGATCAACGGCGCGTCGCTCAGTGTCGACGGCGGCTGGACGGCGCAGTGAGCAAGGCGAAAGCCAAACCCAAGCCGATTTCGCTCGCGCTGCAAGGCGGCGGCGCGCTGGGCGCCTACACGTGGGGTGCGCTGGATCGTTTGCTGGAGGATGAGCGCATCGCCATCAAGGCCGTGTCGGGCTCGTCCGCCGGCGCAATGTGCGCGGTGGTGTTGGCCGATGGTTTCCGCGAGGGCGGCGCGGCGGGCGCGCGCATGAAGCTGCGCCAATTCTGGGAGAACATCGCGCGCGAAGGCCGCACCAATCCTTATCGCCGCACGCCGATGATGGCGTTCTTGAACGCGTTCAAACCCGGTTGGGCGCCGGAATCCTACCTCGCCATGTGGGCTGACATCGCGTCGCGCTGGGCCAGCCCCTACGATTTCAATCCGCTCAACGTGAACCCGCTCAAGGAGGTGGTGAACGAGCTGGTGAATTTCGAGCACGTGCGCGCCTGCGATGAGATTCAACTCTTTATCGGCGCCACCAATGTCGAGACGGGCCGGATTCGCATTTTCAAGAACGCCGAGCTGACCGCCGATCACGTGATGGCCTCCGCCTGCTTGCCGCAATTGTTTCAGGCGGTGATGATTGACGGCGTCCCGTACTGGGATGGCGGCTATACGGGCAATCCAGCGCTGTTTCCGTTGTTCGGCGTCGAATCCACGCGCGACATCGTCATCGTCCAGATCAATCCGCTCGAACGTCCCGGCGCGCCGCGTTCGCCGGTGGAGATCACCGCCCGCGTCGCTGAGATCAATTTCAACGCCAATCTCTTGAGCGAACTCCGCGCCATCGAATTCGTCGGACGCTTGCTCGATCAGCAGATGCTGCCCTCGAAGCGCTATCGCAAGATGCTGGTCCACAATGTGAGCGAGGGCACGGCGCTGACGCCGCTTGGCTTGGGCGTCGATCTGAACACCGATCTGGGTTTCTTCAACAAGCTGTTCGAGACCGGTCGGGCCGCGGCTGACCAATGGCTTGCCGAGCATTTCGACGCGCTTGGCCAGCGCTCCACCGTCGATCTCGCGGCCATGTTTCGCGACGAGCACGCGCCCAGCGAGGCCAAGCCGTTGCGCTAACGCTTCCCTAACCACGCTGGCGCACTTTCCGCGCATGCGGAGACGCGCCCTCATTCTTGGCTTGTGCGCGGCGCTGGGCGCGGGCCCGGCGGCTGCGGCTGGCTCGGGCAGCGGCCAAGCCCCCGCCACGCGCCAGGAGCGATTGACCTCGGCAGAATCGTTCATCCCGCTGCCCACCTTGTCGGCGGGGGTGTTGCAGCGCAGTTCAACGCTGGGCACCATCGTCGTGGATATGGGCATCGATGTGCCGGATGCGGAATTGCGCCGCCGCGCGCAGCTCAATGGCCCGCGTCTGCGCGATGCGTTGCGCACGGCGCTCGCCGTCTATGCGTCAACCTATTATCGCGACCGCACGGCCCCCGACCCCGCGCAACTGACGCGTTTGATGCAGCAATCGATCGATCAGGCGCTCGGCGCGCCCGGCGCACGCGTGCTGCTGGTCAACATCATCTACCAGCGCCGCCAGGGCTGATCTCAGGCCCCGCGGCAGGCGATCGGCATGACGATGTGCGTGGCGCTGCCCTGCGCCGGCGCGCGATAGATTTGGCGCGGCTCGTCACGCGCCACCACGGTTTCGTTCGAGCCCATGATCTGGCGCTCAACGATGGTGAATTGCTGATCGGTGCAGTTGAAGCGGTAGTGCAAACGCTGCTGGGTGTAGCGGATAGTCGTGCGCGTGCTGTCGGTCTCGTATTGATAAAGCTGCTCTTGGCCGTGCGTAACCTGTACCCAGATGTCGGCGGTCGAACCGTCGGCGCTGCGGGTGATGGTGCGCTGGTTGAAATGCACTTGGCCGATACAGGCCTGATCGTCCGCGCCCTCGGCCCGGCAGTCGCGCTGGCGTGCGACCAGCAGCCAATCGGGCAGGTTCTGCGTCGAACCGAGCATCACTTCGTCCGCGCCGCCCTGTGCCGCGGGGGCGGGCGTTTCACCGCCGCTGGGCGCGGCCGGTTGGCCGCAGGCGGCCAGCGTGAAGATGCAGAGAAGGGCCGCGAGCTTGCGCATCAGTGCTTTCATTCCTTCAATGTTGGATACGGGAACCGGCTCGGCAAATCACATAGCCGAGATGCCGCCATCGACTTTCAGTTCCGCGCCGGTGACGAAACGGCTTTCGTCCGAGAGGAGATAGAGCGCCGCCATGGCGATATCCGAGGGCTGGCCGATGCGGCCCAGGGGAACCTGGCGCGCCAGCTTCGCCTCCGCTTCCTCGGCGCCGAACATGGCGCGCAGCGGGTCGAGGATCGGCGTGCTGATGAAGGTTGGGTGGATCGAGTTGGAACGCACGTCGAGCTTCTTCTTGGCGCAATAGAGCGCGATGTTCTTCGAGAGGTGGAGCACCGCCGCTTTCGAGGCGTTGTAAGCGGGTGTGTTCCAGCTGGCGATGATGCCGGCGATCGAGCTGATGTTGACGATCGAGCCGGGTTGGTTGGCGGCCAGATACTTGATCGCGTATTTGGCGCCCAAGAACACGGAATCCACGTTCACGCTCATGATGCGCTTGAAGGTTGCGAAATCGAGATCTTCCACGCCGCCCTTGTCGCCGGCGATGCCCGCGTTGTTGACCAGCCCCGAAATGCCGCCCATCGCCGTGTTCGCGGCTTCGAGCGCAGCGATCCATTGTTCCTCATTCGTGACATCGAGCGCGTACGCAGAAGCCGTGCCCGCACCATGCGCGGCGTTGATCTCGGCTGCGGTTTTTTCAGCGCCCGCGGCGTTGATGTCCGCGATCGCAACCTTGCCGCCTTCGGCCGCCACCGCTTTCGCGATCGCCGCGCCCAAGCCTTGCGCGCCGCCCGTCACAAACACCTTCTTGCCCGCAACACGCCCGGCCATGTTTTCCTCCCTTTATGTCGCGCGACTGTGTGGCGCGGCGCGGCAAAGCGCAAGCTTGGCCGCCCTTGCGTAGCGGCATAGATTGTCGCGCGTGAGGTGAGACATGGAATGGGACGCGCTGCTCTTATCGCGTTTGCAGTTCGCATTCACGATCGGCTTCCACATCATTTTCCCGGCCTTCACGATCGGGCTCGCGTCGTTTCTCGCCGTGCTGGAGGGGCTTTGGCTCTTCACGAAGAAGCCGATCTTCAAGAACCTCTATCTCTTCTGGGTGAAGATTTTCGCGCTCTCGTTCGGCATGGGCGTCGTCTCTGGCGTCGTCATGTCCTACCAATTCGGCACCAATTGGAGCTTGTTCTCCTCCATCACCGGCAGCGTCATCGGCCCGCTCCTGGCCTACGAAGTGCTCACCGCGTTTTTCCTCGAAGCCTCCTTCCTCGGCATCATGCTATTCGGGTGGAAGCGGGTGGGGCCGGGCTTGCACTTCTTCTCCACATGCATGGTCGCAATCGGCACCCTGATTAGCGCGTTTTGGATTCTCGCGGCCAATTCTTGGATGCAGACGCCGCAAGGCTGGACCTGGGCCGATGACGGCACGATGATCGCGACCAGCTTCGTTGACGTGATCTTCAATCCATCGCTGCCAAGCCGCTTCGCGCACATGGTGCTGGCGGCCTATCTCACCACCGCCATGGTCGTCGCCGGCGCTTCGGCGTTTGCGCTTCTGAAGAAGAAGGCGCTGCCCGAAAGCCGTATGGCGCTGCGCATGGCCGTGCTGATGATGGCGATCGTCACCCCAATTCAAATCATGGTCGGCCATGAGAGCGGGATTGTCGCCGGTCATCACCAGCCGGCGAAGGTGGCGGCGCTTGAGGGTTGGTGGACCACGCGTACGCAGCAACCCACCGTGCTGATTGGCTGGCCCGACGAAGAGGCCGAGACCAATCATTTCGAGGTCGCCATTCCCGGCTTGGGCTCGACCGTGAACAATGCTGGTCCCGATGTCGTACTGCCGGGACTCGATCAATTCGCCGAACAAGACCGCCCGCCCGTATGGATCACGTTCTGGGCTTTTCGCATCATGGTCGGCATGGGCCTCATCATGTTGACGCTTGGGCTTTGGGGCGCGGCAGCTTGGGCGCTGAAGCGCCTGGACACCGCTGCCTGGTATCATCGCGCGCTTGTGCTCGCTGCGCCCAGCGGCTTCATCGCCGTCCTCACCGGCTGGATCACCGCCGAAGTCGGCCGCCAGCCTTACATCGTCTATGGCGTGTTGCGCACCGCCGACGCCGTGTCACCCGTCAGTGCGGGCTCGGTGGCGACGTCGCTCATCTTCTTCATCGTCGTGTACGCCATCGTCTTCAGCGCCGGCGCACTCTACATCCTGCGTCTCATGGCCAAAGGGCCAGAAACCGACGAGCCGCCGCCGCAGTCGAAACAACCGCCTGGCACGCCGCTTGGCGCCGCGATCGGGGAGGCGTCGTGATGCTTGAGCTTTCGATGATCTGGGCGATCCTGATCGCCGTCGCGGTCTTCCTTTATGTGGCGCTGGATGGTTTCGATTTAGGCGTCGGCATCTTGTTTCCGTTCGCGAAGGATGCGCGCGAGCGTGACCAGATGCAGGCCGCGATCGCGCCGGTGTGGGACGGCAACGAAACTTGGCTCGTGCTCGGCGGCGGCGGCTTGTTCGCGGCATTCCCGAAAGCTTACGCCGCTTTGATGCCCGCGCTCTACGCGCCGATCATCCTGATGCTGCTGGCGCTGATCTTTCGCGGCGTCGCGTTCGAGTTTCGCCATCACGGTCGCGGCCTTGGGGCGAAATGGTGGACGATCGCGTTCTCCGCCGGCTCCATCGTCGCGGCGATCGCGCAAGGCATGGTGCTGGGCGGCTTTATTCAAGGCGTCACACTCGAAGGCGGACAATTCGCCGGCGGCGCGTTGGATTGGTTGACGCCCTTCTCGCTGCTCGTCGCCGCCGCGCTCGTGATCGGCTACGCGCTGCTCGGCGCCACATGGCTCGTGTTCAAAACCCAAGGCGATCTGTTTGAGAGCGCGCGCGCTTGGGTGAAGCAACTCGCTTTGCTCACCGCGCTTGCGATGGGCGCAGTTAGCCTCGCCACGCTCGGCGTCGATCCGCGTGTCACCGAGCGCTGGGGCCTCACCATGACCAGCGTGGATTGGCCGACTTTCATCAAGCTCGCGCCGCTGCCATTGCTGGCCGCTGCGATCTGTTATTTGCTGTGGCGTGGCGCCGACAAGCGCCGCCACCTTGCGCCGTATCTATTCGCTGTAAGCTTGTTCCTGATCGGCTATGTCGGCCTCGCCGTCAGCCTCTGGCCCTACATCGTGCCGTTCGCCATGACGCCTGCGGATGCGGCGGCGGCCGACAACGCGCTCGCGCTTATGCTCTGGGGTGCGATCCCGATGCTGCCGATCATTCTGGGCTACACCGCTTACGTCTATTGGATCTTCCGCGCCAAGGTCGACACCGATGCCGCCTATCATTGAAGGCCCGCCCGAGGAGGGCGAAGCGCCAAAGCCTTTGGGCAAACGGATGCTCTGGTTCGTGGCGTTGTGGGTTGGCAGCTTAGCCGTGGTGGCGGCGGTCGCTTACGCGCTGCGGGCGCTGATCCTGTAGGTCCGCGCCCCAATTGCGCGGGGCGAGGACTCAGTCTCGATAATCTTCGGCCGCGCGGTCCATGAAGTGGGCCAGGGCGACGTCTTTGTCCGTCACGCCGCCAGCGTCGTGCGTCGACAGCGTCGCCTCGACCCGATTAAAGACGTTCAACCATTCCGGGTGATGGTCGTTTTTCTCCGCAAACAGCGCCACGCGCGTCATGAAGGCGAAGGCGGCGTTGAAATCCTTGAAGCGGAATTCCCGGATGATGGCGTCGCGACCCTCGACGGCGCGCCAGCCATTCAAGCGCGCCACGGCTTCGGCTGCGCCAATTCTTTCTGCGGACATGGGTTCGCTCCTCTGCGCTCAATATGGCGCGATGGGCGGCAAAGGCGAGCGCAAACAAAAACGCCGCCGTCTTTCGACGGCGGCGCTGTTAGAGTTTGAGGTCTTCCTTACTGGTTCGGTTGAACCGGGTTCGGCTGTTCGTGGCCGACCACGATCTCGCCCTTGCCGAGCTTCGAGTTCCACAGGCCGTAGGCAAAGTAGAGCACGAAGCCGCCGGCCAGGTAGATCAGGAAGAAGTTGCGCGTTTCGTCGTGCGCCATCAGCGACAGCAGCAAGAAGATGCACATCAGCGCCCCAAGCAGCGGCGTGATCGGGAACAGCGGCGTCTTAAACGGCCGGTTCATGTTCGGCCGGGCGAAGCGCAGATAGATCACCGTCAAGCAGACGATGCCGAAGGCGGCGAGCGTGCCAACGTTCGTGAGGTTCGCCAGCGAGTCGAGGCTCATGAATCCGCCAAAGCCCATCGCCAGCAGGCCGACCAGGATCGTGTTGATCCAGGGCGTCTTTAGCTTCGGGTGGACGTTGGCGAACACCTGCGGGATCAGCCCGTCGCGCGCCATGGTGTAGAAGATGCGCGTCTGCCCGTAGAGCAGCACCAGCATCACCGAAGAGAGACCAGCGAAGGCGCCGAGCTTCACCACGAAGGCGAACCACGGCAGGCCGATTTGATCGACAGCCAGCGCGATCGGCGCTGGGTTGTTGAGCTGAGTGTACGGCACAATGCCGACCAGCACAGCGCAGGTCAGAATGTAGAGAATGGTGCAGATGATGAGCGAGCCGAGGATGCCGATCGGCATGTCGCGGCCCGGGTTCTTCGATTCCGCGCCGGCCGTGGAGACCGCTTCAAAGCCGATATAGGCGAAGAAGATGGTCGCCGCGCCTGTGATCAGGCCGGGCACGCCGTACTGGCCAGTGTCCGCGCCTGTCAGCACGCCCCAAAGCGCGCGTCCAATCTGCGCCCAGATGCTCATGTCCGTACCCGGCGCCGGCGCCGGGATTTGTTCCGGGATGAGCGGCGTCCAGAGGTCAGGGTTCACATAGGCCGCGCCGATCACGATGAAGGCGACGACCACGCCCACCTTGATGAACACGACGATGTTGTTGACTAGCGCCGATTCCGAAATGCCGACGACGAGCAAGCAGGTGACGGCGATCAGACCGATAATGGCGGGCAGGTTCACCATGCCCACAGCGATTTGTTCGCCGGTGTCGTGGTCAAGAACTGGCACGCCCGGCGCCGCTGTGAGCGCGGCGGGTATGTGCACGCCCAAATCCGCGAGCAGACTGACGGTGTAGCCTGACCAGCCGACGGCGACGGTCGAAGCCGCCAAGCCGTATTCGAGCACAAGCAGCAGACCCATCACCCAGGCGACGATCTCGCCCATGGAGGCGTAGGAATAGGAGTACGCCGAACCTGAAACCGGGATCGCCGACGCGAGCTCCGCGTACGAGAGCGCCACAAGCGCGCAGAGCGTGCCAGTAATGACGAATGAAATCATGATGCCGGGGCCGGCGAATTCCGCCGCCGCACGACCGGTCAGAACGAAAATGCCGGTGCCGATGATGCAGCCGATGCCGAGCAAGATCAGATTGATCGGCCCGAGCGTTTTCTTCAATTCGCCTTGCTCGTGCTCAGCATGCATCTGTTCAACCGATTTGCGGATGAACAGACGGCCGAGACCGCTTGGCTTCGATGGATTTGCCACGTTGGATCCCCTCCCTGGTGGGCTAGGGGGCGGAAGCTAGACGCGGTTTCCGATGCTCACAAGCGCCGAGGGTCGCATTTAACGTGCTGCGAGTGCGTCCGGCACGGTCCAGCCCCGGCGTGCGCATGCGGCGAGCACAGTGTTGCGCAGAAGGCAGGCGATCGTCATGGGGCCGACGCCGCCGGGGGAGGGTGTAATCGCCGCCGCGACTTGCGCTGCTTCGGCAAAATGCACGTCGCCGACGAGTTTGGTTTTGCCTTCACCCTTCTCAGGCGCGGGTACGCGATTGGTGCCGACATCAATGACGACGGCGCCCGGCCTGATCCAATCGCCGCGGACCATTTCCGGACGACCGACCGCGGCCACAAGGATATCCGCGCCGCGGCACACCATCTTCAGATCGCGCGTCTTGGAATGGGCGATCGTCACCGTCGCGTTCTGCTCCAGGAAGAGCAGCGCCGCCGGTTTGCCGACGAGGATCGAGCGGCCGATCACGACCACGTTCGCACCTGCGAGATCGGGCCGCTCGGTCTTGGCGAGGATGACGCAGCCTACCGGCGTGCAGGGGCGCAGGCCCGGCTTACCGAGCACCAGTTTGCCAGCGCTGGCTTCGGTCAGGCCGTCGACGTCCTTCAAGGGATCGAGCGCGGCGAGCACATTGGCTTCGTTGAGATGCTTCGGCAGCGGCAGCTGCACCAGGATGCCGTCGACCTCCGGGTCGCGCGACAGCGCATCGACGCGGGCGATCAGGTCCGCTTCGCTCGTTTCCGCCGGCAGCCGGATTTCAAGCGAACGCATGCCAGCCTCGCGCGTGGCTTTGCCCTTGGATGCCACATAGACTTGGCTCGCTGGGTCGTCGCCGACGAGCACGACCGCCAAAGCCGGTTGGCCCGGCAGCGCTTTCACCGCAGCCGCCACATCAGCGCGCACGCTCGCCGCGATGGCTTTCCCGTCGATGATGCGTCCGCTCATGGCGACTCCTTCAACTTGTCGAGGAACGCGGCGATCTCCGCGTCGCTCAATCCTTCAATTTCGATCGTCTTGAGGCGCGCGGTGGTTCCGCGCGCCACTTGCACGTTGGACTTCGGCACGCCGAGCGCCTTGGCCAATAGCTTTTCCAGCGCCGCGTTCGCCTCACCTTTCTCCGGGGCGGCGCGCACGCGCGCTTTGAGATAGGGTAGGCCAGCTTCGTCCAGGCTCACGCCGTCAATGCGGTCGGCGCCGCCCGAAGGCGTCAGCCGGACACGCAGGCGGCTCAGAGGAATGCGCCTTCGCCGCGCAGCAGGCGCTCAAGCCACCACGTGACTTCGTGTTGCAGCAAATAAATGCCCAGCAGCAGCACCAGCACCGAAAGGTCGACGCCCGCGATCGGCGGGATCAGCCGGCGCAGCGGCCGCAGCATGGGTTCGGTGATGGCGCTGGTGAAGCGCCAGATGCCGCTCACCAGATCGTTGCGGCGACTCACAACGTCGAAGGCGAACAGCCAGGAGATCACCACGTGGACGATCAGCACGACCGAAATCAGCCCCAGGACCGCGCGGATCAGCTCGAAAATGATGTGGATCATGAGGCCGGGTCATGCCGGAGCCGGGCCGATTCCGCAACCAGGCGCTAGGCGTCTCGGCTCAGGTGTCGGCTGCGACCCATTCTCGCGCTGCGTTTCTGACACCCGACACCTGATAGCTGGCGCCTGCCCCGTTGACGCCCCGCGCGCACCGGCCCTATACCGCGCTTCCCGCGAAGGGGGCCTGTAGCTCAGTTGGGAGAGCGCGTCGTTCGCAATGACGAGGTCAGCGGTTCGATCCCGCTCAGGTCCACCATCCTTCGCTCGTTCCCAAAACCGTAGCGCCATCTAGGCAAGCGTCTCTGCGCGTGAGATTTGCGCTCCGGGGAGTGGGATCATGTCGCTGCGCGCTTTGCTTTTGTTCGGCTTGTTGTTCTTGGCGCTGATGGGCGCCGGCTATGTCATCCAGCCCGATCCGGTCCGCAGCTCGAACCCGCCGGACGCCTTTGACACCAACGCCGCGTACGCACGCATCGCACGTGTGCTCTCGCCGGAAGAGCCGCATCCGATGGATAGCGACGCTGGCGACAGGGTGCGCGCGCGTCTGCTTGCGGAAATCCGCGCGCTTGGCCTCACGCCAGAAGTGCGCGAGCACTTTGTCTGTCTGCCGCACCCGGACTCACCGGCCTCGCTGTGCGGTCGGGTGCGCAATGTCGTATTCAGCGTCGGTCCCGCGCAGGGGCCGGCGGTCCTGGCGGCGACACATTATGATTCAGTGCCCGCCGGCCCGGGCGCCAGCGACGCCGGCATGGGCATGGCCGCGTGGCTGGAGATCGCGCGTTTGCTCTCCCAGCAGCAATTGCAGCGCCGCGTGATCTTTCTCTTCAGCGATGGCGAAGAGGTGGCGCTGCTCGGGGCCTACGCGTTCGCCCAACAAGACCCGCAGATGAATGACGTCGAAGCGCTGGTGAACCTCGAAGCGCGCGGCACGAGCGGACCGGCGACGTTCTTCGAGACGGCGACGCCCAACGCGGATTCCGTGCGCGCCTATGCGGCGGGGACGCGGCGGCCGATGGCGAATTCGATGATGGCCGCGGTCTATGATCTGCTGCCGAATTCGACCGATGTGACGGTGTTGCGGCGCGCGGGGCTCGATGTCGTCAACATCGCGATCTCCGATAGCTGGCCCAATTATCACACACCGCAAGACAATCTCGCCAATATGGATCGCGCGAGTCTGCAGCACATGGGCGACAGCGCGCTCGGCACGGTGCGGGCGTTCGCGACGAACGCCGATGCCGGGCGTGTAGAGACTCTCGTCTTCACCGATATCATTGGCCGCGCGCTGATCGGCCTGCCTGCATGGCTCGGCACGGCGTTGCTTGCGATGAGCGTGCTGATCTGCGCCGTCTATTTTTGGACCCGCGGGCGGGAAGGGCGTTGGCGCGCTTTGGCGTCACCGCTTGTCGCGATCATCGTGGCCGCTTTCGCCGCGTTTCTCGTTGGCCTTGCCTTCCACATGCTGCGGCCGGGGATGTTTTGGCTTGGCTACCCCGCAGCGACGCGCGCCTGGATTGGGCTGATTTCGCTCAGCGCGCTCGCGTTCGGTCTCTGGTTCGCCGGCAAACGCGCCGGCGCGCCGATGGTGGAAGCGGCGGCGATGCTGTGGTTCGCGAGCCTTGGTTTGGTTGGCGCATTGTTGCTGCCGGGCTTGTCCGTCCTTGTGGCGCTATCGACCGCGATCTTTGCGTTCGCCGCGTTGTTGGCCTGGCGCTGGCCGGTCGCGGCGCGCATTGGCGCGCTTTGTGCGGCGCTTGTGGCGCTGATGATCTGGGCGCCGCTGTTCGCGTTGGTGGAGGTCGCGCTCGGCTACGACATGCCGGCGCTCAACGCCGCGCTGATCGCGACCGCCATGCTGCCCTGGTTGGGACCGATTGCGCGGTTGCAGGGCGGGAAGCCGTGGCGCGCGAGCGCTGCTGCTCTCGGCGGTTTGGCCATGGCCGGCGTTGCGGTTGCGGCGGCGCTTCCGGCATCGACGCCAACGCGCCCGCGCGGTCTGAACATCAATTATGTCCAGGATGCCGTGAACGACGACGCCTGGATTGTGGCTGGCGCGGCCGCTGTGCCCTTGCCGCCGGCGATTGCCGCCGCCGCGCCCTTCGAATCCCGAACCGTGCTGCCGGGCGACCGCACGCCATCTTGGGCCGCCCCTGTCTCCGGCGTCGGCACGGCGGCCCCGCGCATGGAATTGGTGGCTGACGAGACCGTCGCCGGCGTGCGGCGGCTTCGCCTCCGGATCAGCGCCAATGGCGCTTATCGCGTCACGCTTCGGGTCCCGTTTGCGGCGGCGCTTTCCAGCGCGACTCTGAACGGCGTAGATGGCGCCCCGTTACAGCACGCGGCGCCGCGCACGGATTTCGCCAGCCTAGTCTGTATTGGTCGCACCTGTGACGGCGCAGAGTGGGTGCTCGTCGTCGGCGCCGACGCCGCGCCGACCGATTGGCTCGTGCTCGGGCAATACCTGAGTGTGCCCGAGGTCGTCGCGGACGTGGCGGCGGCGCGACCCGCCGAGACGACTCGGGCGCACAATGGCGATGCTTCGGTGACGTTGGGGAGGGTGGTCCGAGCGGCCGACTGAATCAGAATCCGCGCTATGCCGCTGATGTTGCGCATGATGCTGGCAGATGAATTATGTAGCCATCATTTCGTTTCGGGGCGGTATCCGCGGACCGGGCGCCGCAGCGGCGATGCGGGTCCGCGGACCGCAACGAACGCGCGACGCGGCTGCGCCGCACAACCGATACGCAGCGGCCTTTACGTCTGATTAGGCTTACCCACAGGATTTAATCCCCCGCGTTCTTGCAAGTGCTGCAGAAACGGGGGGTTCAGTGAGACTAAAGTTTGTCGCGGCGCTTGTGGCCGCGTCCATGTTGGCGAGCGCACCCGCGCTGGCGACTACATCCGAGCGCGACCTGCAGGTCATGGCGCGCGCCGTTGGCTTCGTTGAAGGATTGCCGCGCGGCAACGTCACCGTCGCTGTTGTCGATGGTCCTGGCGCCGACGCGATTGTCGCCGCGATGGGCGCCGGCGTCGCCGGCGGCGGCGTCACCTTGGTGCCGCGCAAAGTGGCGGTCGGCGCGCTCGCCGGCTCCGGCGCTCGCGTCATCATCGTGCCTGAAGGCCAGGGCGGCTCGCATGCCGCGATCGCGGCCGCTGCGCGCGGTCTCCACGCCGTCACGCTGTCCACTGACATGGCCTGTGTGAATTCCGGCAATTGCGTGGTCGGCGTCGCCGCTGAACCGCGTGTCGAGATTGTTGTCTCTCGCGCTGCGTCGAGCGCGAACGGCATCAGCTTCGCCCAAGCCTTCCGCGTGATGATCCGCGAGATCTGACGTGACCAACCCAACCCAATCGAGAGACAAGAAGATGAAGACCATCAATCGTGGCTTGGCGGCGGTTACGCTCGCGGGCGCCGCAAGTATTTCCGGCCAAGCGGCCGCCGACAGCGTTGACCGCGCGGCGTTCCAAGAATTGTTCAACGAGCCGGTCACGACCTCGGCCACGGGCGCGCCGCAACGCGCCACCGAGGCGCCGGTCAACATGACCATTATCACGCAAGAAGACATCCAGCGCTCGGGCGCCACCGACATTCCGGGCGTGCTGGAAGGTCTGGCCAATGTCGACGTGATGCGTTCGACGCGCGGGCAAACCGACGTGGCCATTCGTGGCTACAATGGCGGCATGACTCCGCGCCTGCTGGTGCTGGTCAACGGCCGCCAAGTCTATCTTGACCATTATGGCATGACCAATTGGGACGCGATCCCGGTTCAATTGAGCGAAATCCAGCAGATCGAAGTGGTCAGCGGCCCGAACACGGCGTTGTTCGGCTTCAACGCCGCGGGCGGTGTGGTCAACATCATCACCTACGACGCGCTGCGTGACGACATCGATCAAGTGACGGCCGCCGCCGGGACGAACGGCTATGTCGCCGGTTCGGGCGTGTGGACCATGCGCGCGGCCGACAATTTCGGCATCCGGGTCTCAGTCGGCGGCTTCGATGCTGACGCGTCCGATGGCGACGATCTGCTCTCGAACGCCGGCTTTGGCTATGGCGCCTTGGACCCGAGCGCGCGCTCCGCGTCGCTCAATGCGGTGTATGCCCTGAGCGACAAGACCCGCATCGAAGCCGAAGCCACCTGGAGCCTCGACGAGCGGCTTGAACGCTATCAAGGTTCGCTGATCGAAGGCGATTACGAGACGAGTTCGCTGAAGCTTGCGCTGTTCTCCGACACTAGTCTCGGCATGTTCAGCGCCCAGATCTACAGCAACAATCTGGACCTGACCGACAATCTGTCGTTGGGCGCCATCCGCTTCGACAACGCCATCACGGTGGCGTCCGCCTCGCTGATCATGAAGCCGGCGCCGGCGCACACGCTGCGAGTGGCGGGCGAGTATCGCATGAACGAGTATGACGATGGCCTCGGCACGTTGTCCTACGACGTCTATGCGCTCTCGGGCATGTGGAATTGGCAGGCGACATCGGCGCTCTCGCTGACCTCGGCGGTGCGCTTCGACACGCTGGAGCTGGAGCGTGAAGGCGACACGCTGCCGCTGATGCCGTTCACCAACGCCGATTACAGCCGCGACTTCAGTGAGTGGAGTTACAATCTCGGCGCCGTCTACAAGCTCTCCGACAACGACTCGCTGCGGTTCTCCGCCGCGCGCGGCATCGGTTCGCCGAGCTTGCTGGAGTACGGCTTCCAACTGCCCGTGCCGCCGCCCGGCCCAGGCGTCACTGCGTTCTATCTCGGCGACCCGGCTACGGCGCCGACGATCGTGTATAACGCCGAGATTGGCTGGGATCACAACATCCCCTCCATCAATGGTCGCCTGCGCGCTTCGCTGTTCTGGCAGAAGAACGAGGACCTGCGGATGCTGGGCGCGTACTCGCAAGTGTTCTCGCTCGTGCCGACCGTCGCCGGCACCCTCGCCGGCAATATCGGTGAGTCGGAAATGCAGGGCTTCGAGATCGGCGTGGAAGGCCAACAAGGCCGCATCCACTGGGACGCGCAATACTCGTACCGCGACATCTCGGATGATTTCGAGACGCTGACCTCGCCGACCGCGCAGGCCAATTTCGAGGACGCCAGCCCCGAGCACGTCGTCACCGGCGGCGTCATGTGGATTGGCGATCGCTGGGAATTCGGCGCAGATGCGCGCTACACGAGCGAGACCCAGCAATTCGGCCAAGGCGCCGTCCTGACGGGGCTCAGCTCAGTCGACAGCTATGTCCAGCTCAACGCGCTCGCCGCTTGGCGCGCCAGCGACACACTTCGTTTGGAACTCTCCGGGCATAATCTGCTCGAAGAAGAAACTCAGACTGTGGGCGTGTCGCCGGTAGAGCGTAGCGTGGTGCTGACACTGCGCTCGAGCTTCTGACACGAAACGAATGGAAGCGCGATCGATGGCAATCTCCACGCTCAAGAAGCAATTCGCCGGCTTGACCGGAGGCGGTCTCGATCGCGCTCTTTCCAATCTACCGTTCTCAGTGAAGATGCTCGCGCCTTCGGGCGCGGCCATCGCCCTGATCGTCGCCATCGCCGCCGCCGCCACCGGCATCCTCGGCGGCCAGTCGGCGACGACGCAGGAATTGGCTTCCGAACAAATGCCGCGGATGCGCGCATTGGCGGAGATCGATTCGGAAATTCAATCGATCAACGCCTCGCTCAACGAGGCGCTGACGGAGCAGGCGGCCGGCCGTCCCGGCGCCGCCGCCAAAGTCATGGATTTGAGTGCTCGCGTAGACGCCCTCAAGACGCAAGTCGAGGAGATGCGCGCGAGCGCGAGCGATCCGGAGGTCGCGGCCTCGTTCGAGCGACTTTCGACGGACCTTGATACCTTCAAGGGCGTGATCGAGTTCGTCGGCTCGATGATGGAAATCGATTTCGTGAGCGCGGTGTCGTTCCTCGACCCGTTCCGCGAAAGCTACAATTCAATGCAGGCGACCACGGATGAAATCATCCAGAACGCGCTGCAGGACGCGGATGAAGAAGCCCGCGCCAGCGCCGCCCGCGCCAATGCTGCGATGCTTACCCTGGTCGGCGTGGCGGCCTTCGCCGCGCTGCTTGCAGCTCTGTTCGCTTGGATTATTTCGCGCTCCACCGTGGGCTCGATCCGGCGTATCGCGTCGGTGACGCATTCGCTGGCGAAAGGCGAATTGGACGTCGACGCGCAAGCGCTTGCACGCAAGGACGAGCTTGGCGCCGTGGTCGACAGCCTGGGCGTTTTCCGCGCCAATGCCCTCGAAATGCGCCGCGCCACCGCGGAAGTCGAAGCGGTGCGCATCGAGACGGAACGCAAACTCAACGAAGCGATCGGCGCTGTGGTCGAGGCCGCCAGCGCCGGCGATTTCTCTAAGCGCGCGCCGGAGAGCGCCGAACTTGGCGGCTTCCTCAGCATCGCCCAAGGACTCAACAGCATCTGCGCCGCCGCGGATTCCTTCCTCGGCGAGGTGGAGAAAGAGGCTGAGGCGCTGGCGAATGGCGACCTAAGCCGTCAGATCGAGCGCAAGTTCGAGGGCCGGTTTGCGACGGTGGCGAACAATCTGAACCAAGCCGCGCAAGCGCTCGCCGGCGCGATTGGCCAGGCGTCGCGCGCCAGCGATGGCGCTCGGGCCCAGGCAGGACTCATCTTTGAGGATGCGAACGAGCTGTCGCGCCGCTCGCAGATGCAGGCCGCGCAACTCGAAGAGACGGCCGCCGCCGTCGTGGAAATCACCGAGAGCGTTCGCGCCAATGCGAGCACCGCCGAAGCGGTCGCGGCCGCCACTGTGGACGTAGCGCGCCGGGCCGAAGCAGGCGGCAAGCTCGCGGGCGACGCGGTCAACGCCGTCGAAGAGATCGAGCGCTCCTCGCGGCGCGTGGCGGAAATTCTGCTTCTGATCGAAGACATCGCCTTTCAAACCAATCTGCTTGCGCTCAACGCAGCAGTCGAAGCCGCGCGCGCAGGCGAGCATGGCCGCGGCTTCGCGGTGGTCGCTTACGAAGTCCGCGCGCTGGCGCAGCGCTCGGCGGAGTCCGCGAACGAGATCAAGGGTCTACTCCAGCTCAGCCGCGATCAGGTGGAAGCTGGCGTGAAGCTGGTGCGCGCCTCCGGTTCGGCGGTGACAGAGATCGTGGGCATGGCGCAGAACGCCTCCGAGCGGGTCGCGCACATTTCCGCATCGTCGCACGAACAAGCGCGGACGATGGGCGAGATTTCGCAAGCGGTCAGCGGCATGGATCGCATGACGCAAGAGGGAGCCGCCGCTGCCGAGCGCATGCTGGAAGCCGTCACGTCGCTGACGCAGCAATCGCAGGATCTTGCCGCGCTCGTCGCCACGTTCCGGACCGATCAAGAGTCCGCGAGTCCAGGGCGCCGCGTCGCCTGAGCGCGGCCTAGCCGAGCAGGGCCTCGCGCAGGTCAACGCGCGTTTGATCGCGGTTATCGACGAACAAGAGCGCTTCTGCCATCAGCGCGGCGTAGAAGAGAAAGGCCCGTTTGCGGGCTTGGTCCTTGTCCAGACCGTGCTGCATGAGCAGCTTCTGGAAATAATCCATGCGCACGCGGTCGATGTGGCGCACGGCTTTCGCGGCGCGCTTGTCGCGCCGCGCCCACAGACGTACGCCCAGCTCGATGGCCGCGGCGCGCGCCGAGCGCGGACTGGAATAAGGTAACGACAGAAGCGTATCGAGGCGTTCGGCCGGTGATTTGGAATCGGCGCCGCGTTCCACCCGGGCATAGACCAGATAGCTCGCGCCCTCGCGCCAATGCTTCAGCATGGCCAAGTAGAGCGCGTCGCGGTCGGCGAAGTGCCAGTAGAAACTGCCGCGCGTCACGCCGAGACGTTTCGCCAGTGGGTCCACGCGGACGGCGTCGATGCCGCCTTCCGCCATGGCGTCGAACGCGGCCTCCACCCAGGCCGCCACGTCCAGATTAGTTGCCCCGCTTGGCGATGTTTCGCTCATGGGCTGCTCTCTCAGTCTCGGCCTTATGTTGCGGTGCAGCACTGACGCGTGTCAGTGTTACCTCAGGAACACGGCTCGTGTGTCGTTGCTTTTTGCTCTAGACGCCAGAACAAAAGCAACTCTACCATACACTTGTGTACGGCGAGGCTTAAAGACCTCGGAGACACGCGGGAGGCTTAATTTTATGTCGAAGAAGCGGGATGGATTCCGCGCGAGCACGCGCGCGCTTATGGCTTTGGGTCTAGGGGTTGCAGGCGCAGTCACGGCGACGCCGGCCCTGGCTCAGGAGGAAGACGAGATCGTCGTCACGGCGACCCGGCGCGATCAGTCGCTGCAGGAAGTGCCAATTGCTGTGACGCCGGTGACGGCGGAAATGATCGCCAATTCGGGCATTCGCGATGTTCAGGATTTGACGTCTGTCGCGCCGGCGCTGCAATTCAATGTCTCTGAAAGCGAAGCCTCGGCCACGGCGCGTCTGCGCGGCGTCGGCACACAAGGCTCGAACCCGGGTCTGGAATCCGCCGTCGGCATCTTCATCGACGGCGTCTATCGCGCGCGGAACGGCGTTGCGCTCTCCGATCTTGGCGACGTTGCGCAAATCGAAGTGCTGCGCGGTCCGCAAGGCACGCTGTTCGGCCGCAACACCTCGGCGGGCCTCATCACGATCAACACGCGTGCGCCGGATCTCAACGATTTCGACGCGTTCGGTGAAGCCACTTATGGCGATTGGGGCGAGACCCGTTTCGCCGCCGGCGTGAACCTGCCGCTGGTGCAGGACATGGTGGCCCTCAGTTTCTTCGCCTCCAAGTCCGACCGCGACGGCTTCATGGACATGAACATCGACGGCGCGAACCCGCTGCTCGGACCGAGCCGGCCCAACGATGGTCAAGGCGAAGCCAATACGCGCGGCGCCTACAATTTGCGCGGCCAATTCTTGTGGCAAATCACCAACGATATCGATCTGCGCCTGATCGCCGATTATTCGGAGCGCGACGAATCGTGCTGCGCGGCGCAGATCTTCGATCCCGAATTGCTGAACGGGAACCCTGTTACCAACATGAACGCGTCGGGCGTGGAAGGTGCGCCTATCCCATACGGCGTGCTGCGCACGCAATGGATCGCAAACCTCGGCGGCTATGGGCCAAACGTGAGCGGCGCCACCCCGCTGGGTGCGCAAGGCGATGGCGAGATCGGCGCGCGCAACGGATTCTCGAACTACGGCTACCCTGCGTCGCTTGAAGACTATGGCGTCTCGGGCGAGCTGAATTGGGACTTTGGGAACGCGTCGCTGACCTCGATCTCGGCCTACCGTTCCTGGTCGTCCGGCGGCGGCAGCGATTCCGATTATTCGCAAGCGGACATCGTCTATGTGCCGCAAGGCGACGACGTCGGCACTCAATTCCGCATCTTCACGCAGGAATTCCGTCTCGCCGGCGAAGCGGGCCGTCTGAACTGGCTCGTGGGCATGTTCTATTCGGACGAAGAGATCGAGCGTGATTTCTCGTTCCAGACTGGTTCGCAGTACGGCACGTATTTCGCAGGCCTGGATAGCTTGATCACTGGCGGTTCGGTGCTTCCGGGGCTCGGCGTCGCGCCGACCGGCGGTTCTGGCAGCACGCTCTACAACGCGCTGGCTTTGGTGCCGGCGAATGTGGGCTCGTTCGACTCGTACCTGCAATCGGGAAATTCGCTGGCGCTGTTCACGCACAACATCGTGGCGCTCAGCGATCGGACCGACCTCACGCTGGGCCTGCGTTTCACGCGCGAGGAAAAGGATCTGACGGCGGACTTCTCCACGCCGTTCGACGCTGGCGCGCTCATGTCGCTCACGGTCGCTGGTGTTGAAGGCGCGTATTTGCTCGCGCCTGGCACGCTGGCGCCCTTCGACAATTGCAACCCCACGGCCGTGCCGGCTGGTCCGCTCGCGGCGCTCGCGCCAGCATTCTCGGCGCTGCGTTCGGCCTATTGCGTGCCCTGGCTGCGCAACGACCTGGATGGCGTTGGTTACGACCAGTCGCGTGAAGAAGAGGAATGGTCCGGCGTGGTCTCGCTGCGCCACGAATTCACCGACAACATTTCCGCTTACGTCTCGGCGTCGCGCGGTTACAAGGGTGGCGGCTTCAATCTCGACCGCAACTTCGACTACACCTATCTGGGCGGCGCCCCGAATTCGGCATTCGACGCCGAATTGGTGGATGCTTACGAAATCGGCGTGAAAACCGATTGGTTCGATGGCGACCTGCTGTTGAACCTCGCCATCTATCAAAACGAGTACGAGAACTTCCAGCTCAACACCTACAACGGCATCCAATTCGTTGTGACGACCGTGCCGGAAGTGACCTCGGAAGGCGTTGAGCTTGACCTGATCTGGCGCACGCCGATCGAAGGCCTCTCCATCAATGGCGGCATCGCTTACACCGACGCCACCTATGGTCCGGACGATGGTTGGGTCGCGGCGAACCGCAATCCGCTCACGGGCGAACAGACGTTGGCGCGCTTGCCGAACTCGCAACTCACCAACTCGCCGGAATGGACCGCGACGACGGCGTTCACCTACAATCGTCCGCTGTTCGACGGCGCCGCGATGGGCCTGGCCTATCTCGACGTGCGCTATGTCGACGATCAAAACACCGGTTCGGATCTGCGGCCGTCGAAGCTGCAGCCGTCCTACACGCTGGTGAACGGCCGCATCGGCATCTCGACGCCGGACGAGCGTTATTCGCTCGAATTGTGGGGCCGCAACCTGACGGACGAAGAATACGTGCAGGTCGCGTTCGACGTGCCATTGCAACAGGGCACAGCGGGCCCGACGCAAGGCGCGTTCCTGGGCGACCCGCGCACCTACGGCATCACGCTGCGGGCGCGCTACTAAGACGGCTTGCTGGCGCGGCTCGTCGCGCCGACAAGGGGAGAAAGGCGGCCGTGGCTCCAAGCCACGGCCGTTTTTCTTTGCGCGACAGTCTCACGACCGCGTGCGCGAGCGGCCAAAGCTTGCAATCGCGCCGCTTGCCGGCTCTAACGCAGCCCCCATGCTTGAGATTTCCGACCTCACCTATCGCATCGGCCCCAGGCCTTTGTTCGAGAACGCCAATGCGTTCATCGCCGAGGGCTGGAAGGTGGGCCTAGTCGGGCGCAACGGCACGGGCAAATCCACGCTGCTGAAGCTGATCCGCGAAGAGGTGGGCAAGGCCAATGCGTCGATCCGCGTGCGTCGAGGCGCGCGCATGGGCTTCGTCGCGCAAGAAGCGCCACAGGTCGACACGCCCCTGATCGAACTCGTGATGGCGGCGGACGAGGAAATGACGGCGCTGCTGAAGGAAGCAGAGACGGCCGAAGATCCCCAGCGCATCGCAGACATTCATATGCGCCTGGCCGAAATCGACGGCTATTCGGGCGAAGCGCGCGCGAGCGCCATCATGGTCGGTTTGGGTTTCGAACAAGAGGATTTGACGCGCGCGGCGAGGGAGTTCTCCGGCGGCTGGCGTATGCGCGCCGCCCTCGCCGGCGTGCTCTTTTCCAAGCCCGACCTGCTCATTCTCGACGAACCAACGAACTATCTCGATCTCGAGGGCGCGGCTTGGCTCGAGGAATATCTGCGCGAATACGAGCACACCGTGATCTGCGTCAGCCACGATCGCGAAATGCTCAATCGCTCAGTCACGCACATTCTGGCGCTAGACGACAAGAAGCTCGAAGTCTTCGTCGGCGGCTATGACGCCTATCTGAAAAAGAAGGCTGAGCGCATGGCCTTGGCGCAGGGGATGAAGGCCAAGCAGGACGCGCAAAAGGCGCACCTGCAGAAGTTCATCGACCGCTTCCGCGCCAAGGCGTCGAAGGCGGCGCAGGCGCAGAGCCGGATCAAGCAGCTCGAAAAGATGCAGGATATCGCCGTGCCGCTGGAAGAGCGCACGATCCCGTTTCATTTCGAGGACCCGGTGCAGCTGGCGTCGCCGCTGGTGGTGCTGGACGAAGCCGACCTCGGCTACATCGAAGGCAAGCCTGTCCTCAAGAAGGTGTCGCTGCGGCTCGATCATGACGATCGCATCGTCATCATCGGCCCGAACGGGCAGGGCAAGACAACATTGGTGAAATCGATCGCCGCGCGTTTGCCGCTGCTCGCGGGCAAGCGCGTCGCGTCCGGCAAAGCCGTGATGGGCTATTTCAGCCAGGATCAGCTCGACGAATTGCGCGAAGGCGAAACCGTGCTGGAGCACGTGCGCGATCTGGAGCCCGATTGGGCGCCGCCGAAGCTGCGCGCGCTCGCGGCCCGCATGGGCTTTGGCGTCGAAAAGATCGACACGAAGGTGCAGAATTTGAGCGGCGGCGAGAAGGTGCGGCTGCTGCTGGGTCTGATGGCGCATGCGAAGCCGCATGTGCTGATTTTGGACGAACCAACCTCACACTTGGACATCGACAGCCGCGAGGCCTTGATCCACGCGATCAACGAATATGAAGGCGCGGTGCTGCTGATCACGCACGATATTTACTTGGCTGAAGCTTGCGCCGATCGCTTGTGGCTCGTCTATCACGGCCGCGCGCGCCAATATGACGGCGATCTGGAAGACTATCGCAAACTTGTCGCGGCGGCGGATCGACCGCGTGACGAGGGCGCGGTGAAGCAAGTGGGGGTCGCTTCGGCGCAAGCTGAGGCGAAGCCGAAGGTTTCGAAATACACGCTGCAGCGGAAGCTTGAGGCGGCGGAAGCGGAGATGCAGCAAGCGCAAGCGACGCTGGCGAAGATCGATGCAGCGCTGGCCGATCCGGAATTGTTTACGCGCGATCAGAAGCGCGGGGAGTCGTTGCTGAAGGAACGCGCGCACGCGGCGACGGCGCTCGTGAAGGCGGAAGCAGCTTGGCTCGAAGCGAGTGAGGCGCTGGAGGGGGCGTAATGGCGAACACGCTAGTATTTCCCGATGGAGTATCGCTGGCGACCCGCGAGGAAATTCCTGGGCCTAGCGCCGTGCGCGAAGAAATTTGGGAACGCGTGCGAAATGCCAACATCGCGCCGGGCTTTGTTACGAAGGTGGCAAACGATCCAGCGTTTCAATTTTATGCCGAGGCAAATGTCGACGCGACTGTGGTGTGGTCGGTGTTTCGTGATTTGGTCGAGGCTCTAGTTGGTTCGCGCGGCATACTTCTGTTCGCGCATAAGGACGATGAGACCCCCGCTGCGTTGGGTGAGGGCAATGTGTCGGATTTGTTGTCCGCACTTGAGCCGCACGTCTATCAATTGCAGCACGATGGATATGTACAGTTCGGGATCGTGCAGCAGTCCGACGCCCAGATCGACGAGGTGTTCGTCTCGGTAACGAAGCACTTCAAGATATGGTTCAACGACGAAGTGGCTTTTAGGGACGTGATGTCGAAGCACAATCTTGTCGCAGCGGATAAACTTGAGTTTATTGACGAGTATCCGCGCGTAACAAGGGCTCTGCCGGCCGAAAAGGTCGTTCGAAACGCGGACCATCTCGCGGAGCTGCTTGTTGCGGCGCTCCGTGGTGCGAGCCCATCTTAAGCCACCGGATTTAGCGGCTTATCTTTGATGCGATCCAAATTGCCGCTGCCAGGGATGAAGAGCGCTTCGATGCGGATGCCGTCGGGGTCTTCGAACAAGGTTGAATAATAGCCAGGCGCCCAGGCGCCTTCTTCGGGGGCGCGAATGATCTTCGCGCCGAACTCGCGCATCGATGAGTGCAGGGCGTCGACGTCTTCGCGCGCGCGGAGGCGGAAACAGAAATGGTGCAGGCCGATGCGCCATTGATCGAACGGCGTGTCGCGATGTTCGGGCGCGGCTGCGCGGATCAGCACGCCGGTGCGACCGCCGATGCAATAGAACACTTCGGGGTGGTCGTATTGCACGCGCATGCCGAACGCTTCGTGCAGCAGCCGATAGTAGAATGGCCGGCTGGCCGCGACGTCGCGCACGGTCAGTTGAATATGGGCGATGCCGTTGGGATCGATCATGCCGCGCCTCCGCACAACTCTTGCGCGATGGTGAGCTGCGATACTAACTAACGCAATGCGTTTGCGTTGGGTTGCCGCGACGAAAGCGATCTTCGCCGTCCTTGCCTTCACGGCAACGATCGGGTGGGCACCCGCTCAGCCGCGAACAATCGTGCGCGTACATTCTGCGGGCGCCGAACACAGCTTTTCAGTAAACAATGAGCCCGTCGCTCTTCAGGAGTTGGTAAACCTGACCTTGGAGCACGCCATCCGCGACAATCCCAACATGAGGGTGATGTACATCTACCCTCATGCCCGGATCGTGATCTGCGCCGATGGGGGCGCCGCGCCAACTATCACTGAGGATGTGCGGGCTCGCCTCCGGATGGATGGCTTCGGTAACGTGGCGATTGGTTCTGCTGCCGAATGCCCGCCGGTTGAGACCTAGACGGCTTCCTTGGCCTTCGCGGCGCGCTTGCGCTCGTTCGGGTCGAGATAGGCTTTGCGGATGCGGATGGCGGCGGGGGTGACTTCCACCAACTCGTCATCCTCGATCCAGGCCATGGCTTGTTCGAGCGTCATGCGGCGCGGCGGTGTGAGGCGGATGGATTCATCCTTGCCCGAGGCGCGCACGTTGGTGAGCTTCTTGCCTTTCAGCGGGTTTACGTCGAGGTCTTCGCCACGGCTATTTTCGCCGATGATCATGCCTTCATAGACGTCTTCGCCGTCGGCGATGAACATCTGGCCGCGCTCTTCCAGATTCCACAGCGCGTAGGCCGTCGACATACCGTTGTCGTTCGAGATCAGCGCGCCATTGCGACGGCCCGGAATCTCGCCTTTCCACGGCGCCCACGAATGGAAGAGGCGGTTCATGACGCCCGAGCCGCGCGTGTCGGTGAGGAATTCGCCGTGATAGCCGACCATGCCGCGCGACGGCGCGTACATCACGAGGCGCGTCTTGCCGCCGCCCGATGGGCGCATGTCCTGCAATTCGGCTTTGCGCATGCTCATCTTTTCGATGACGACGCCGGTATATTCATCGTCCACGTCGATCACGACTTCTTCGACCGGCTCCAGCGTCTGCCCATTTTCGCTGCGCGTCAGCACTTTCGGGCGCGAGAGCGAAAGCTCGAAGCCTTCGCGGCGCATGGTTTCCACGAGCACGCCGAGCTGCAATTCGCCACGTCCCGCGACTTCGAACGCGTCCTTATTGCCCGTCTCGGTCACGCGGATGGCCACGTTCGATTCCGCTTCCGCCATCAGGCGCGCGCGGATCACGCGGCTCTGCACCTTGTCGCCGGCGCGGCCGGCGAGCGGAGAATCGTTGATCGACACCGTGATCGCCAAGGTCGGCGGATCAATTGGCGTGGAGGGGAGCGGCTTCGGCAGATCTACAGCGCCGATCGTGTCCGCAACCGTCGTATCTGTAAGGCCGGCGATGGCGATGATGTCGCCCGCTTCCGCGCTCTCGACCGGCACGCGCTTCAAGCCGCGGAAGGAGAGCAGCTTGGTCAAACGGCCGCGCTCGATCTCTTTGCCGTCACGCGAGAGCGCTTTGACGTTGTCGCCCACTTTCACGCGGCCGCTTTCGACACGGCCCGTCAGCACGCGGCCGAGGAACGGGTCGGAATCAAGCATGGTGACGAGGAAGGCGAACGGCTCATCCTTGCGCGCGATCGGCTCCGGATCGGGCACGTGGCGGACGATGAGTTCGAACAGCGGCGTGAGATCCTTGTTCTCACCGCTCATGTCGGTCTTGGCCCAGCCTTCCTTGCCGGAGGCGTAGAGGATTGGGAAATCGGCTTGCTCATCGCTGGCGCCCAGCGCGAGGAAGAGCTCAAAGATTTCATTGAGCGCCTTGTCCGGCTCGGCGCTCGGGCGATCGACCTTGTTGAGCACAACGATCGGCTTGAGGCCGCGCGCCAGCGCCTTCGACAAGACGAACTTGGTTTGCGGCATCACGCTTTCGCTGGCGTCGACCAGCAACACGCAGCCATCGACCATGCCCAGAATGCGTTCGACTTCGCCGCCGAAATCGGCGTGGCCGGGCGTGTCGACGATGTTGAGGCGATATTCCTCGCCGCCCTTGTCCCAAAGGATCGAGGTGCACTTGGCGAGAATGGTGATGCCGCGCTCGCGCTCTTGATCGTTCGAATCCATGGCGCGCTCTTGGCGCGCCTCATTGGCGCGGAAGGCGCCGCCTTGGGCGAGCAGCTGGTCGACGAGGGTCGTCTTGCCATGGTCGACGTGGGCGATGATCGCCAGATTCCGGAGGCGCTCGGCCATAATTCAGGGCTTTCTTGAAGTGCAGGCGCGGGTTCTGCCCACATTGGGCGCCCGCATCAACGGCAAGCGTGTGGATTCCTTATGCACGATCCATGCGTTTTCGCATGTGTGCAGCGCAATATGACAGGGCGCGCAGAAAAAATCAATAAAAACAGACATGTACTTTTGATTACGGGAATGTGACGGTCAATTCAGCTTGCGCTTTGCTGCGCTGCACACTAGTTTTGAACCGTTGCAGCGTTTCGCGACGTTGCACCCGCCCTATCGGGCGTTTCCTCCCTATTGACCTTCAGCCGCGGGCTAACCCCCGCGGCTTTCTTTTTGCGCCGCAAGGCGTGACCGCTGTCACCGGTGGCGGGGGGGGTGGCTAAGCCAAGCTCTTATGGAGCGCCGCCGCGGCGAGCGCTTCGGCCAAACGGCTCATATCGGCGCGCACCCGTGTATGGCCATGAGTGCGCTCCAAGGTCCGTTCATCCACATAGAGCGCTCGATTGATCTCGATCTGCAGCGCATGCACGCGTTGGGCGGGGCGGCCATAGGTCTGCGTGGTGTGGCCGCCGGCGAACGGGGCGTTGCGCGCCACGCGATACCCCAGCCGCCGCAGTGTGGCTTCCGCCAAAGCCGTCACCGAAGGGTGGCACGATGCGCCGAAGCGGTCGCCCAGCACGATATCCGGCGCATGCGCGCCGCGCGCGCTGGATGGCATCGAATGGCAGTCGATCAACACGGCGCAGCCGAATTGCGTCTTGGTTTGCGCGAGCAAATTCTCGAGCGCCGCGTGATAAGGACGATGCACGGCGTCGATGCGCCGCGCCGCTTCGTGCAGTGAAAGCTTACGTCGGTAGATCGCCTGTCCGTCGCCGCTGATGCGCGGAATCGCGCCCAAACCCGCTTGGACGCGTGCTGAAGAGGTATGCACCGAAGCCGGCGGACGTTCGTCGAACATCTCCGGATCAAGTTCGGCCGCATCGCGGTTGAGATCGACATAGGCGCGCGCGAACGTGGCTGTCAGCAGCGCCGCGCCATGCGCGGCCGCGCCAGCGAACAGTTCATCGACATAAGCATCTTCCGTACGCCGCAGACTGATCAGGCCGACACGGGCGTCCGCCAGCAATTCCGCGGGGTAGCGCCGGCCGCTGTGCGGCGAGGAAAAGATGAGGGGGCTCGTCCGATGCAGCGGCTCGACCAGGGCGAACGGCGCCTCGGTCGCTGGCTCGCGCCGCGCTTCCGGCAGGCCAGCGCCCTCCGTCGCCGCGCATGCCGCGCTGTGGCCGAGATCGGATGAATCCATCGCCGGCATTGTTCGCCGCAGGCCGCTTGTGCGTCAATGTTTGCACATGTTTAGCAATCGTGAGTGGCCTTCAGCCGCCCTTTACCCGCGCCATGCTAGACGCTACCGGTTCAGGAACGGGGACCGGGCGATCCGGAGCTAGCGTATGGCGCGTATTCTGTTGGCCGAAGACGATGACTCGCTCCGGGCTTTCCTGGTGACGAGCCTGAGCCGTGCGGGGCACGAAGTCGCCGCTTATGGCGATGGCGACGCTGCCTGGGAAGCGCTGGAATTGGGCACGTTCGACCTGCTTTTGACCGACATCGTCATGCCCGGCCTGGACGGTATCGAGCTCGCCCGCCGCGGCGCGGAGGCCGATCCGGCGATGAAGATCGTGTTCATTACGGGTTTTGCCGCCGTGGCGCTCTCGGCCCAGAGCCAAGCCCCGAAGGACGCCAAGGTGCTCTCCAAGCCGTTCCATCTGAAGGATTTGGTTGTGGAGAT
>NZ_DASVYD010000007.1:0-7342 GCF_036392335.1 Vitreimonas sp. | reverse complement strand
ATCCATGAGACGTATATCGTCGCGCAGACTGAAGACGGCATCGTTATCGTCGATCAACACGCCGCGCATGAGCGGCTTGTCTATGAGCGCATGAAGCAGATGCTCGCCAATGGCGGCGTGCGGCGGCAGGCATTGCTCATTCCGGAAGTCGTTGAGCTTGATCCGGGCGAAGCCGAAGCGCTAGCGGCGCGCGCGGAAGAGCTTGGCCAGCTGGGGCTGGTAATCGAACCGTTCGGGCCGGGCGCCATTCTTGTGCGTGAGACGCCGGCGCTGCTCGGCCATATCGATGCGGCGGGGATGCTGAAAGATTTGGCCGACGACATCGCCGAACTTGGCGAAGCCCATGCGCTAAAGGAGCGGCTGGAAGAGGTGTGCTCATCGATGGCCTGTCGCGGTTCGGTGCGCGCCGGGCGCAGGCTCACAGGCGATGAAATGAACGCGCTGCTCCGGCAAATGGAAGCGACGCCATTCTCCGGCCAATGCAATCACGGCCGGCCGACCTACGTTGAGTTGAAGCTCGCCGACATCGAGAAGCTGTTCGGTCGCCGCTAGCCTCGAATACCTTGAAAACGCCGCGATTGGGCCCGTTCCGCGCTTGCGTTCGCGCGCGCGGAGGGGAACATTGGGGCTGAGAGGGAATGCGCTGGCCGCGCGCTTCGCGGCGAACTGGGGAATGTCATGAAAGCTTTGCTACGTTCTGTGGCCGCGATGGCGGTGATCTGCATGGCGGCGACGCCGGCCTACGCACAGAACCTCAACACCGGCGCGACCGGCACGTTCGGCCAAGTACGTTTGAATGCAGGCTTCGAACCCGATCCGCATAGCGTCACTGTGAACGCGGGCGGCGCGATCGATGCGACGCGCGCAAGCGCCGAATGCAATGCGGGTTTCATCGCGCAGCGCCCGTCCTATTCGGTGCGTTATACTTCGGGCGATTTCCCGCTGTATTTCTTCGCCCAGTCGGACGCCGACACGACGCTGGCCGTGCGCGCGCCGAACGGCGCCTGGGTTTGCGATGACGATAGCGGCGGCAATCTCAATCCATTGGTGAGCTTCGCTGCGCCGCAAAGCGGTCGCTATCAAGTGTGGGTCGGTCGTTTCGGCGCGCAGGGCGAGACCGCGTCGGCGGTGCTCAGCATCTCGGAGATAGGCGGGCCGCAAGCGCCTATAGGCGAAGGCGGGCCTGATTTCACACTCGATCCCGCTTATGGCGCCATTGACCTAGTCTCCGGCTTCACGCCCGACCCGCATCGCGTCGCGATCGCGGCGGGCGGTTCGCTGGACGCGTCGCAGCTCGGTGGCAATTGCCTTGGCTTCATCGCCCAGGCGCCGGATTATCGCGTGAATTGGACGGCGGGTTCGGGTTCGTTACCGCTGGTAATCTCAGTGGCGTCGGACGCTGACACCGTGCTTGTCATCAACGACGCGCAAGGTAATTGGGTTTGCGATGACGATGGCGGCAATGAGGGCCTCAACCCGGCTGTCACGTTCACGAATCCAGCGTCGGGCCAATACGACATCTGGGTCGGCACGTATTCGCAAGGCGAGTTGCAGAACTCGACGCTGAGTGTGTCGGAAATCTATTCGGAATAAGCGCGCGCAAACGCGTGGAAGCCGGGCCGCGTTGCGCAAGCAGCGCGGCCTTTTGCTTTACCAAGCGCCTGTGTTCGGCATTGACGCCCAAGGCTCCTGCGGCGGCAGGCGCTCGCCTTCTTGCAACAGCTCAATCGAGATGCCGTCTGGCGAACGCACGAACGCCATGTGGCCGTCGCGCGGCGGGCGATTGATGGTGACGCCGGCATGCATCAGCTTTTGGCAAAGCGCGTAGATATCCTTCACCCGATAGGCGAGGTGGCCGAAATTGCGGCCGCCGCCATATTCGTGTTCGTCCCAATTGTAAGTGAGCTCCACCATCGGCGCCTTGCGTTCGCGCGCGAGGTCGACGTCTTCGGGCGCGGCGAGGAAGACAAGCGTGAAGCGGCCGGCTTGGTTATCCATGCGGCTCATCTCGACCAGGCCAAGCTTTGTGCAGAAGAAGTCGAGCGCGGTGTCGAGATTGCCGACGCGGATCATGGTGTGCAGATAGCGCATAGGGGCTCCTTGGCGCTTATGTAGCGCCTACCAATGCGCGCTCAATGGCGCGCCTTCAAACAATTCAGCGATGCGCCGCCGCGTCCCTTTGGTGACTCCCTCAGGCAGCGCATCGGCGGCGAAGAAGCCGCGCTCAGCGATTTCGCCTTCGCTTGAGGGCGGGCATGGGCGCCAGGCGTCGAAGCGGTAAAGCGCGATATGGTCGTTCGGAAAGTTCGCATGATTGGAGAAGAAGCCGATCAGCGTGGGCGTCGCCATCGCCTCGACACCGCCTTCCTCGATCATCTCCCGCAGGATCGCGTCGAGCGCGGCTTCGCCGTTCTCCACGCCGCCGCCCGGCAGGTGCCAGCCAGGCGCGTAGGTGTGGCGCACCAGCAAAATGCGGCCCTGGTCGTCGAGCGCAACGCCGCGCACGCCGAGCGTCATGCCGCGCCGCATCCGCCACCAGGCACGGAATATCGGCGTGATCAGAGGTTCGAACGCGATCCGCCATTCGCTCATTGTTTCGGTTTCAATTGTTTCATTCGCGCACGTTTACGTGAGAATGGGCTTCTGGGGCGTTATCAACTGCGGAGGAAACTTGCGCCATGAAACCCGCGCTGTCATCCGCGCCGGCCATGAGCCAATTCACCTTGCCGCCGCCGAAATTGGCAGGCGGACCATACGTTATGGGCATCCTCAACGTGACGCCCGATTCCTTCTCGGACGGCGGCAATGACGAAGCCGCCGCGCCGCGCGGCCTGGCGATGTTGGAGGCCGGCGCCGACATTATCGATGTGGGCGGGGAGTCCACGCGACCGGGCGCGGAGCCTGTGGCCGAGGGCGAGGAGATCGCGCGCGTCGTACCGGTGATCGCGGCGCTGCGGGCGGCGACTAAAGCGCCGATTTCGATCGACACGATGAAGCCGGGCGTTGCGATGGCGGCGATCTCGGCGGGCGCCAACATCTGGAACGACGTCTATGCGTTGCAGGCGCCGGGGGCGCTAGAGACGGCGGCGGCCCTGCACAAGCCTGTGGTGCTGATGCACATGCAAGGCGAGCCGCGCACGATGCAGGCTGAGCCGCGCTATGACGATGTAGTGGCGGAAGTGATCGCCTTCTTGCGTCGACGCGTGGGTGCGGCGGAAGCGAAGGGTGTTGCGGATATTTGGGTCGATCCGGGCATCGGCTTTGGCAAGACAGCCGAGCACAATCTCGCGCTCCTCGGCGCGGTGGCGCGCATTCAAAGCGAAGTCGGTCGCCCGGTCCTGATCGGCGCCTCGCGCAAGCGCTTCATTGCGGCGCTTGATCCCCGCGCCAAGCATGCCGGCAAGGATCGGCTCGGCGGCTCGATCGCCGCGGCGCTACTGGCGGTGCAGCAGGGCGCGGGCATGGTGCGGGTGCATGATGTGGCCGAGACGGTGCAAGCGCTGAAACTCTGGCGCGCGATGCAAGCCTAGATGCGACGCAGGTAGAGCGCGGGCACGGCATCCGTGAGCCAGACTTGGTTTTCCGTGACGAAAAAGCTGTGACCGTCAGCATGCATGCCGGCTGCGTCGATCGCGAGCAAAACTGGTTTGCCGCGACGGGCGCCGACACGCTCCGCGGTTTGAATGTCCTGCGATAAGTGCACGTGATGGCGCCGCATCTTCCGCAGGCCTTCGCTGAGAATGGCGGTGAGGAAGCGATCCACCGTCCCATGATAGAGTGTCTCAGGCGGCTGCGTCGGCGCCAACGCCAAATCCACCGACACGGAATGACCCTGCCTCGCGCGAATGCGATGCAAGTCCGGCGATAGTTCGAAGCGCTGCTTGTCACTTTGCTCGACCAAGGCGAGCAGGGTTTCGATGTCGTTCGGGAGAGCGTCCCGGCCCAGGGCGGAAAGAACATCGTCGACAGCTGCCCAGCCTTGCGCATCGAGCGCAATCCCGGCCGCATCCGGCTGATGTCGCAGCCAATACGAAAGCGTCTTGGAAATGCGCACATAGTCAGCCATGTGAAGGTTCATGGCACAAGCACGCACAAAACCCAAAGGCCGCGTCCTCATTGTCGCTGGATCGGATTCCGGCGGTGGGGCGGGCATTCAGGCTGATATCAAGACAGTCACCGCACTGGGCGGCTACGCCATGACCGCGATCACGGCCGTCACCGTGCAGAACACGTTGGGCGTGACCGGCGTGCATCCGGTGCCGACGGATATTCTGAAGGGCCAGATTGAGGTCGTGGTGGGTGATCTCGGCGCGGATGTCTGGAAGCTCGGCATGCTCGGGTCCGCCGATCATGTGCGCACGGTGCTGGATGCCTGGTACGCGGTGGGTGATGGCGCGCCGGTCGTGCTTGACCCGGTGATGATTGCGAAGGGCGGGGCGTCGCTGCTGGCGGAGGATGCGATCGAGGTGATCCGCGATCAGTTGCTGCCGACCGCTGCGATCGTGACCCCCAATGCGCCGGAAGCCGAAGCGTTGACCGGCGTGGAGGTGCGCGACCTCGACGGACAGATGAACGCGGCTGAAATTCTGGTGGAGCAGTTGGGCGCGTTCACCGCTTTGGTGAAGGG
Source organism: Vitreimonas sp. (assembly GCF_036392335.1). Taxonomy (NCBI): domain Bacteria; kingdom Pseudomonadati; phylum Pseudomonadota; class Alphaproteobacteria; order Hyphomonadales; family Hyphomonadaceae; genus Vitreimonas; species Vitreimonas sp. The sequence goes on along the minus strand of NZ_DASVYD010000007.1, from coordinate 2,715 downwards.
CGGCCACATCGAGGGCGACACCGTGCGCGACGTGCTGCTCACGCGCGAAGGCTATCGCGTGTTCGAAAGCCCGCGCATCGAGACGCGCGCGACGCATGGGACGGGTTGTACGCTCGCGTCGGCCATCGCGGCGCACATGGCCCAAGGTCAGGGCGTCGAGCACGCCGTCGAAAAGGCCCGCGCTTACCTCATGGAAGCGATCCGCAACGCGCCGGGCTTTGGCCAGGGGCACCAGCCGCTAGGCCATGGCTGGCCCTGCAGGCTCGCCTAATAGGCGAGCGCGCTTCACCCTTGAACGGGGTTGGCGCTGGCGCGGGCCTTCGCCACCTTGCATAGGTGGAGCCCATGAAAATCTGGATCGTGCACGCCTTCACGGATCGCGTTTTCGCCGGCAACCCCGCCGCGGTGGCGCCGCTTGAGCGCTGGCTGCCGGACGCCACGCTCCAGGCCATCGCCACCGAAAACAAGGTGAGCGCCACGGCGTTTGTTGTGCCGACCGGCCTCAAAGGCAATTACCAGCTGCGTTGGTTCACGCCGACCAACGAGGTGCCGATCTGCGGACACGCCACGCTCGCCGCCGGCGCAGTCTTGATCAGCGAAATCGATCCCACGCTTGAGGTTGTGGTGTTCGATACGCATGCCGGCGCGTTGGTCGTGCGTAGCACGGCGGAGGGCTTCACGCTCGATCTGCCGCGCAAGCAGCGGACGCCGTGGACGCCAGACGACGACGTCGGCGCCGCGTTGGGCGGTGTGGAGCTGATCGACGCCTTCGTGGGCGAATACGCCAACGTCGTGCTGGACAGCGAAGCGGAGCTCGCGGCGTTGAAGCCGGATATTGCGGCGATCAATACGGTGATCCGCGGCCCGCGCCAGGGTTGCTTGGTGGTCTCGGCGCCGGCGGACGAAGGCAAGCCGTACGATTTCGTGCAGCGCTTTTTCGCGCCTGGCGTAGGCTTGGATGAAGATCCGGTGACGGGTTCGGCCTTCGCGGACACCGCGCCCTATTGGTGCGATCGCTTCGATTTGGAGAGCGCGGTCGGCGCGCAAGCTTCGAAACGTGGCGGCTTTGTGCGCGCAGTGCAGACCCTAGCCAGTGTGCGCCTGTTGGGGCAGGTCGCTGTGTACCTGCGCGGTGAACTCGATCCAGCGTTGGCGCGCATGCACAATCGTCTCGAAGCGCATCCGGAAGCGCCGAAGCGCAAGAAGCGCCGCGTGCGCGCGGCAAAGCAGCTGCCTGCGATCTTCGACGATCCAATGCTGCCGGGCCTGGAAGTAGCGCCGTCGCCGCCGACGTCCCATCCTGCGCCGCCGGAAGGCGTTGGCCACGAAACGGGCGAGAAATAGCTGACGCTGCGGTCGAGATATTCGACGCATTGCAAAAATTCCCAAACCCAGGCAGGTGGTATGTGGGCCATCCGCTCCCAACGGCGGACGCTCATCTGTGAGGATGGGAGACAAGTTGATGAATACCCCCGCCAAGCCGGCGCTGCGCCCGGCTGACCCCCGCTTTTCGTCGGGACCCACCAAAAAACGCCCTGGCTGGACGACGGACGCGTTGAAAGACGCTGCCCTCGGCCGTTCGCATCGCGCCAAGCCCGGCAAAGCCAAGCTCAAAGAAGCGATCGATCGCACGCGCGCCATCCTGGGCGTGCCGGCCGATTTCAAGATCGGCATCGTGCCCGCGTCTGATACGGGCGCGATCGAGATGGCGATGTGGTCGATGCTTGGCGCCCGCCCGGTCGACATTTTTGCCTGGGAAAGCTTCGGCGAAGAATGGGTGACCGACGCCAAGCAGCTGAAGCTCGATTTCAAAGCGCATACGGCCGGTTATGGCGCGCTGCCTGATTTGGGCGCGGCGCGCAAAGATGCCGACATCATCTTCACGCAGAACGGCACGACGTCGGGCGTGAAAGTGCCGAATTTCGATTGGATCGCTGCTGATCGCGAAGGCATCACGATCAATGACGCAACGAGCGCGGTGTTTGCGCAAGCGATCGATTGGTCGAAATGCGATGTGACGACCTTCTCCTGGCAAAAAGTGCTGGGCGGCGAAGGTGCGCACGGCATGCTGATCCTTTCGCCGCGCGCGATTGCGCGGCTTGAGAGCTACACGCCGGATCGGCCGCTGCCGAAGATTTTCCGCCTCACCAAGAAGGGCAAAGTCGATCTCGAAATCTTCGAGGGTTCGACCATCAACACGCCGTCCTTGCTGGCCACGGAAGATTATATCGACGCGCTGAAATGGGCGGAATCGCTGGGCGGTTTGGAGGCATTGCAAGCGCGCGCCAACGCGAACGCGAAGGTGCTCGCCGATTGGGTGGCGAAGACCGATGGGGTCGATTTTCTTGCGGCCGACGCGGCTACGCGCTCGAATACCAGCGTGTGTCTGAAAGTGGTCGACGCGCGCGTGACCGGCTTGAGCGAAGAGGCGCAAGCCGAGTTCGCGAAGAAGCTCGCCGCGTTGCTGGAGAAAGAGGGCGTGGGCCTCGACATGGGCTCGTATCGCTCGGCGCCTCCGGGCCTGCGCATCTGGTGCGGCGGCACGATCGAAGCGTCCGACGTCGCGGCGCTGACGCCGTGGATCGAGTGGGCGTTCGCCACGCTCGTGAGTGAGTTGTCGTAACCCGCTGTCGCGAAGCGACTGAGGGGCCATGCCGCGCAGACGGCCAACGGATTTCCCCCTCCGGCTCGCTTCGCTCGCCACCTCCCCCGCAC
>NZ_DASVYD010000006.1:0-4229 GCF_036392335.1 Vitreimonas sp. | reverse complement strand
ACGCGCCGCTGCGCCGCCGCAGCAGCCTGCCGAACCTACGCCTGCATCGCCGCAGCCCGCGCCCGAACAGCCGGCGCCGCAAACGGGGCCGACGGAGTGAGCCTTTTCCGCGCGCCCAGCCGAGGCGCTTTGCGCGCCTGCGGTTTCGTTTTTGCCGTGGCGAGCGTGATCCTGCCGGCGCTGCCGCTCGGGCCGCTTTTCGCGCAGCCGCCGCTTCCGCTCGCGGTGTTGTGGGCGGCGTATGGTTGGGCGGCGGAAGACGAAAGCGGCTGGCGCGCGCCGCTGACGCTGACGGTGTTGGGTCTAGTGCATGATCAATTGGCGGGCGGGCCGTATGGCTTGTTCGTCGTGCTCTATCTGTCGGCCTATCTCATTGGACGCATCGCCTCCGCCGCGATGTCGGCTCCGAATCTGGTGTCGCTCTGGGGCGGCTTCATTGTGACGGCGTTATTCACCATCGGAGTCGCGTGGGTGGTCGCGCCGCTTGCACTCGGACGCAATGTTTCTGTTGCGCTCTACGCGGAAGCGGCGATCATCACCGCTATCCTGTTTCCGCTGGTGCGTCCGCTCTACATGAGCGCAACGGGCGCGCCGCGCATGCAGCCGGGAGGCCGGCGATGAGTAAGCGCGGTAAGACTGTCGGGTCGACGCTGCCGAAGCGCGACGTGAATGTCATTTTTTCGCGTCGGGCGGCGCTGCTGTCTTTCGTCGGCGCCGGCGTGCTCGGCACGATCCTGTTCCGCATGGCGCAATTGCAGGCGACCAACCTGATCAGCCGGGAATATTCCGCGGCCGCGGACGAGAACCGCTTCGACACGCGCATCATCGCGCCGCCGCGTGGCGTGATATACGATCGCTTTGGCACGGTGTTGGCGCAAACCAGCAAGGATTATCAGGTCTCGATCCTGCGCTCGGAGGTGGAAGACCTCGAGGAGGCGGTCGGACGCGTCGGCCAAATTCTCGGGCAAACCGCGGAATGGGCGCGGCGCGCGGTGATCAAGGTGCGCGGCGGCCAGCGCTATGAGCCGGTGCCGATCCTGGAAGGACTCACGTGGGAGCAGTTCAACGCGATCAATGTGCGCCTGCCCGAATTGCGCGGTGTGATCGCCAACTCGGCCGACGTGCGCGCTTATCCGTATGACATCGTTTACGGCCACCCGATCGGCTACGTGCAGAAACCGACGCAGCGCGACATCGACCGCGTGCTGGAGGATGGGTCGCCGGAGGGCGAGCGTCGCGCCACCTATTTGCGCAATCCGCATGTGCGGGTCGGCAAGGCGGGGCTTGAAGCCACCATGGAGCAGACGCTCCATGGCGAGGCCGGTTGGCGCAAAGTGATCGTCAATGCGCGCGGCGTCGAGATGGGGGAAGACGTCGAGGAGCGCAAAGAGCCGGTGCGCGGTTCTGGCGTCGTGCTCACGATCGACCATGAGCTACAGCGCACCGCGATGCAGAATTTCGGCGAGCACTCCGGCGCCGCGATCGTCATGGACATCTATAACGGCGACCTGTTGGTCATGGCCTCGGCGCCTGGGTTTGACCCCAACCTGTTCGTGAATGGCATCGGCCAAGCGGATTTCGATGCCTACAATCTCGATGAGAAAAAGCCGCTTTTCGACAAGGTTGTGACGGGCGTGTATCCGCCGGGCTCGACGTTCAAAATGATTGTCGGCATCGCGGCTAAGCAGGCGGGCGTCTCGGACGATTGGTCGGTGAGCTGCTCGGGCGCCTATCCGTATGGCGGTCGCACATTCCATTGCTGGGCGCGCGGCGGGCATGGACGCGTCAATCTACACAACGCAATCAAATGGTCGTGCGATGTGTATTTCTATCAGGCGGCCTTGCAGGCCGGCCCTGAACGCATCGCCGCGGTCGCGCGGCAATTTGGTTTGGGCGAACATTTCGATGTGAGTGTGCCGAACATTCGCAGCGGCCTCATCCCCGATCCCACTTGGTGGCGCGAGAACCGCAATGAAGGCTGGACCGGCGGTCTCACCTTGAACTACGGCATCGGACAGGGCGCGATGGGCGTGACTCCATTGCAGCTTGCGGTCATGGCGGCGCGCCTCGGCAATAACGGCTTGGCGGTGGCGCCGCGCCTGGTGCGCGAGGCGCCCGGCGTGGGAGAGCCGGCGCAGCCGCCGCACATGAACGGCGTTGAGGCCGAGTATCTCGCGCGGGTGCGCGACGGCATGTATGGCGTCTGTAATGAGCCAGGCGGCACGGCGTTGAGGGCCGGCAATTTGGAGCTGGTGCGTCACCCGGAGACGGGGGCGGCGGTCATGAAGACGCCGGAGAACAGCGCTTGGCAACCCGTGCAGATTGCCGGCAAGACCGGTACGGCGCAGGTGCGAGCGCTCGGCAACAATCGCGGGCGCCACTTTTCGACAATTGAATGGAAGTATCGCGATCACGCGCTCTTCTGCTGCTTCGGCCCCTGGCATGAGCCGCGCTACGCATGCGCCGTGGTGGTCGAGCATGGCGGCGCGGGTTCGGCGGTGGCGGGGCCCATCGCCAAGGAAGTGATGAAGGCGACGTTGCTGCGCGATCCCTCGCGGCGGCCCGCGGCGCGCTTGGCGCAACTCGAAGACAATCTGTCGAGGAACGCATGACCACCGCGAATGTGTTGTCCGGCGGCGGACCAAACACGATCTTCGATCGTTTCGCCAAGCTGAATTGGGGGATCATCACGATCCTCTGCGCGCTCGCCTTCATCGGCGTCTTGATGCACTTCTCGGTGTCATCCGGCGCGTGGACGGACATGCCCTTGTCGCATGGCCTGCGCTTCGCCGTGATGATGACCGGCGTGATCGTGGCGGCGGCCGTGCTTGACACGCGATTCTGGCTGGCGATCGCCTATCCGCTCTATGGCGGTGCGCTCCTGCTGCTGATCGCCGTGGAATTGTTCGGCGCCACGCGCATGGGTGCGCAACGTTGGCTCGATATCGGCCCGCTATCGCTGCAGCCGTCGGAACTGATGAAGATCGGCATCGTATTGGCGTTGGCGCGCTATTATCACCAGCTTGATGCGCGGCGCACAGGCACGGTGCTCTGGGTGATCCCGCCGTTCTTGATGATCGCTGCGCCGGTCGCGCTCGTGATGCACCAGCCGGATCTGGGCACATCCCTGATGATTTTATTCGCCGGCGTGTGCGTGATGTTTCTGGGCGGCCTGCTCTGGCGGATCATCGCAGCCGGCGCGATCGTCGCGGTGGGCGGCGCGATCTTCGCCTACACATCCATTCTGCATGAGTATCAGCGCGAACGCGTGAACGTGTTCCTTGGGATTACCGATGATCCGCTCGGCGCAGGGTATCACGTGCTGCAGTCGAAAATCGCGATCGGTTCGGCAGGATTGTTCGGACGCGGCTATTTGCAGGGCACGCAGAGCCAATTGGACTTTCTGCCGGAAAAACACACCGACTTTATCTTCACGATGATCGTCGAGGAATTTGGCTTGGTCGGCGGCGCTTTGGTGCTCGGATTGTTCGCGGCCCTCTTGGGCCTCACCATGCAAGTGGCGATGCGCGCGCGCTCGTTGTTCGGCAAGCTGGCGGCGAGCGGGGTCGCCGCCACTTTGGCCTGTTATGTGTTCATCAATACGGCGATGGTCATCGGGCTTGTGCCGGTCGTTGGCATTCCGCTGCCGCTCCTCTCGTTCGGCGGCACGGCGATGATGACGCTGCTGGCCGGTTTCGCGATCGTTCTGTCGGTGGATTTGCACCGCGATCAGCACGGCGCGCGGGGTTGGCTGTGGTGATCCCCTGAACCCGCGTTACGGGGGAGGGAAACTACCAGTTCGCTTTATCAATCATCCAATCCGTCGCGCGGATCAGCGAGTCGACGATGCCCGGCTCGAGCGAACTGTGGCCGGCGTCGGCGATGATTTCGAGCTCGGCTTCGGGCCAGGCCTTCTTCAAATCCCACGCATTGCTCATCGGCGTGCACATGTCGTAGCGGCCGTGCGCGATGCGGCAGGGGATTTGACGCATGCGCGCGGCGGCTTGCTGCAAAAGCCATCCGTCGGTTTCGAAGAAGCCGCGATTGACGAAGTAATGGTTTTCGATGCGCGCAAACGCTTCGACGAAGCGGTCCTCGTTGAACCGTGACGGCAGCGCGCTCGGTCCCGCAAACGAAATCGTCTCGCCCTCCCAGCGCGCCCAGGCGCGGGCAGCTTTCAGACGGGTCTCCCAATCGGGCGAGATGAGACGCTTGTGGAAGGCCTGGAG
>NZ_DASVYD010000005.1:20000-21569 GCF_036392335.1 Vitreimonas sp. | reverse complement strand
GCCTGACGAGCTACCGGGCTGCTCCATCCCGCGTCACTCGCATTCGAATGTCTGATCTCTGATACACGAACGGCCGCGTGTAAACGCGGCCGGAAGTGTCACGGCCGAAGCCGTCATTGTGATTGAGGGTTCTGGACTTCTTTGTTTGCACGCGGCCCGGGCAGACCCGGCAGCGACCTACTCTCCCATGCCTTAAGACATAGTACCATCGGCCCTGGGGGACTTAACTACCGAGTTCGGGATGGGATCGGGTGGGGAACCCCCGGCATAGCCGCCAGGTCGGCGCGAGCCGCGCGCAAATTTCAGGATGACATTGTCTTTGTTAGTCGCGTTCTTCAGGGCGACGCAGTCGTCGCCGTGCATGAACGATGAGCGTTCAAGCCGATTGAGCGATTAGTACCAGTCAGCTTCAAGCCTCGCGGCTCTTCCACACCTGGCCTATCAACGTAGTAGTCTTCTACGGCTCTCTAGGGAAACCTAGTTTTGAGGGGGGTTTCACGCTTAGATGCTTTCAGCGTTTATCCCGTCCGCACTTAGCTACCCAGCTGCGCTCTTGGCAGAACGACTGGTGCACCAGAGGTGCGTTCATCCCGGTCCTCTCGTACTAGGGACAAATCCTCTCAAGTTTCCAACACGCACGGTAGATAGGGACCAAACTGTCTCACGACGTTCTGAACCCAGCTCACGTACCACTTTAAATGGCGAACAGCCATACCCTTGGGACCTGCTCCAGCCCCAGGATGTGATGAGCCGACATCGAGGTGCCAAACCGCCCCGTCGCTATGGACGCTTGGGGGCGATCAGCCTGTTATCCCCGGAGTACCTTTTATCCGTTGAGCGATGACCCTCCACACACGGGATCACCGGATCACTATGACCGACTTTCGTCTCTGCTCGACTCGTCAGTCTCGCAGTCAGGCAGGCTTATGCCATTGCACTCAACAACCGATGTCCGACCGGTTTGAGCCTACCATCGCGCGCCTCCGTTACTCTTTGGGAGGCGACCGCCCCAGTCAAACTGCCCGCCATGCTGGGTCCCGGATCCAGATAATGGATCGCGGTTAGACGTCACCGAAAATCAGGGTGGTGTTTCATCTTTCGGCTCCACGAAAGCTGACGCCTCCGCTTCAAAGCCTCCCACCTAGCCTACACAAATCGTCGATAACGCCACAGCAAAGCTGCAGTAAAGGTTCACAGGGTCTTTCCGTCTAGCCGCGCGAACTCCGCATCTTCACGGAGAATTCAATTTCACTGAGTCTACTGCGGAGACAGCGGGGAAGTCGTTACTCCATTCGTGCAGGTCGGAACTTACCCGACAAGGAATTTCGCTACCTTAGGACCGTTATAGTTACGGCCGCCGTTCACCGGGGCTTCGATTCAAGGCTTGCACCTCTCCTCTTAACCTTCCGGCACTGGGCAGGAGTCAGACCCTATACGTCGCCTTGCGGCTTCGCAGAGCCCTGTGTTTTTGATAAACAGTCGCCACCCCCTGGCTTGTGTCACTGACGCCAGCTTGCGCTGGATCAGTCCCTCTTCTTCCGAAGTTACGAGGGCAATTTGCCGAGTTCC
>NZ_DASVYD010000005.1:0-15000 GCF_036392335.1 Vitreimonas sp. | reverse complement strand
CGACGGCGCTCGCATGGGTTGGCGCGCTCTTGTTCGGCATCGCAATCATCTCCTTCATCGCCGCCAATTGGGACGCGCTGCCGAAGCTCGCGCGCTTCATCCTCATCCTCGCGGCGTTCCTGGGTTTCGCCGCTGGCGGCGCCTGGGCGGCCGATAAACAGCGTCCCATCTTGTCCAACATTTTGCTGATGATCGCCGCGCTCGTCTTCGCCGCATCGATTGGCTTGACCGGACAAATTTTCGACATCGCCGGCGATCCGCGCTCGGCGTCGTACGGCGCCGCACTCGCCGCGTTCGCGCTCGGCATCGCAGGCCGGTCAACAGGTGCGGCGACTGTCGGCCTCGTCTTCACCGCGCTTGGCGATTTCACCGGTCGGCATTGGTTTGCCGGCGCCGATTCTGAAGCGCCGTGGATGCTCATCGCGGCCCCACTTGGCGCGTTCCTGGCCTTGCGTTGGGGCTCCGGCGCCCTCGCGCACGCGTCCGCGCTCGCGATCATTTATTGCTTCGGCTGGTTTGCCGCGCGCAACGAAGCGGAAGCGGCGACGTTTCTCTTTCTGTCGATCATGATGGGCGCGATGGCCGCCGCGGCGCGCTGGATGTTCACGCAAGAACGGCCATTTTCCGGCATTTTCTATGGCTGGTTCGCCGCCGGAGCGACGCTCTTCTTCGGCGTCGCAGGCTATCTACCGTGGTTCGGCGCTGAAGGCAGCGCCGCATCGGGCTACGCGCATCGCATCGTTTGGCTCATCTTGTCCGGCGGGCTCATCGCGCTTGGCCGCTTCGATCGCCATGCGCTGGTCACGACGGTCGGTGTGTTGAGTTTGATCTGCGCCATCGTCGCATTGCTCGCCGATCTCGGCCTTGATCTGCTGGCGTCCGCGGGCGTCTTCATGCTGTGCGCGATCATCGCCGGGATCGCGGGCTTTGTGCTGCGGCGTAAGGATAAGCCCGCATGAGCGCGCGCCTTCGCATCCTGAGCGTCGCGGCTTTGTGCGCGGCGATCCTCGTCGCTTTTGTCATCAACGAGGGATTGGCGCGGCGTGGCGGTCAAGAAATCATGCTCGCCATGGAGGCAGTGGATCCACGCTCACTGCTGAGCGGCCACTATGTTGAGTTAAATCTCACTGAACGCCTCGACGCCGGGGAGCAATGCCCCGCCGATAATGACGCGGCCTGGCTCGTGCTCCGACAACGCGACGGCAATGTCTATTCGCTCGTCGGCGACGCGTCCTCACGCGACAATGCGCAATTGGTGGGCCCGCTGCCGGTGAAAGGCTCGTTCTCCTGCTCGCCGCCCTTCACCCCGACAGAGGGCGAGTCGACGCCGGGCTGGGTGCAAATCGACATCGGCGTGAGCCGCTTTCACATCAATCAACGTGATGCGTTGCGCATCGAGCAAGTGTTGCGCGAGCAGCGCCCAGGGGAAACCACGCGCGCCTTCGCCATCGTCTCCGTCGGCCGCGACGGCCGCGCGCGTCTGAAAGGCGTCGAGATCGACGGTCAGCGTCTCGAGCTCTCCTGGCTTTGACCGCTATTCGACGATGCGTTGATCCATCACTTCGGCCGGCTTCGTGCCTTCGCAACAAGGTCCGCCCACGGGCTTGGCGGGCACGCCGGCCACCGTGCAGCGCGCGCTGACGTCGCTCAACACAACCGAGCCCGCCGCGATGCGGGCGTCTTCGCCGACCGTAATGTTGCCAAGCACTTTGGCGCCGGCCCCGATCATCACGCCGCGCCTGATCTTTGGGTGGCGATCGCCGCCAACCTTGCCCGTGCCGCCGAGCGTCACTGAGTGCAGCATCGAGACGTCATCATCCACCACCGCGGTTTCGCCGATGACGATGCCGTGCGCGTGGTCAATGAACACACCTGCGCCGATCTTGGCGTTGGGGTGGATGTCGACCGCAAAGAGCTCGGAGATGCGGCTCTGCAGATGATAGGCAAGGATGTGACGCTCCTGCGTCCACAGCCAATGCGCGATGCGATAGGCCTGCAGCCCGCCATAGCCTTTGAAGAACAGGAAAGGCTGCAGATACGTTCTGCACGCGGGATCGCGCTCGCGCACCACACGCATGTCGCGCGTCGCCGCCGCCACCAGGGATGGATCGGCCGCGTAAGCTTCGCGGATCACCTCACGCAGCTGCAACGCCGGCAAATCACCGTGCCCCAGCTTCTGGGCCAAATGATAGGAGAGCGCGTCTTCGATCTTGTCATGGTGCAGGATGGACGCGTGCAGATAGGAGGCAAGCAACGGCTCCTCGGCCGCCGCCTGCATCGCTTCGACCCGCAATTGGGCCCATACGCCGCCGGAGGCCTCGAACACGCGGGGCTGAGCTTCGGCCATCATCTTCCTCCCTGGCCTTGGCCCAGCATCTCTCTGGCCAAAGCGTCTGGTAACAGCCCTGTCACCGCCATGTGGTGGGCGCGCAGCACGGCTGCAACCGTCATGCTATCGCGAATATAGCCCGAAACGACCTTATCCAGAACCTCGACAAACGGCGCCCGGCGCCGCTTCAGCACCTCGGTGGGTTCCGGCGCGGCCGCGCCGGGCTGGAGTTCGGTCGCCAGAAACACGACGGCGCGCTCGTCGGTGAAGGAATTAGAGAGGTCCATCTCCAGGATCGGCGTGAGCGTCCCCGCCGTCAGCCCCGTCTCTTCTTTCAGCTCCCGCCGGGCGCAGGCGATGGGCGCCTCGTCGGGGGCGGCCCCGCCCTCGGGCATCTCCCAGGAATAGCGCTTCAACGGAAACCGCCATTGGCCGACCAAATGCACGCAACCATCGGCATCGATCGGCAGCACGCCAACCGCCACGCCGCGCGGCCGCACGACGCTGTAACGCCCCTCTGCGCCGTGGGGGTGAATGACGGCGTGCGTATCGACTACAAACCACGGGTTCTCGAACGTGCGATCCACGCTCTTGACGATCCACGGATCGGAGTCTTCTTCCCAGGGCTCACTCATACCCTTGCATAGCCGCCGCGGCCGAACGGCGCCACGGAGACCATATGACACTTCCCGCTTCCGCTATTCCGGCCGCCCCCAAGGACAACGATCTCGTCAACGCGTCTTATGAAAGCGCCGAGACGCTGGCGCTGCTGGCTCGGCGGCGCTCCACGAAAATCGCCCACTTCGCTGAGCCAGGCCCATCACCCGAACAGATCGACGCTTTGATCGCACTGTCCACGCGCGTCCCCGATCACGGCAAGCTCGGCCCGTGGCGCTTTGTGGTGATCGACGGCGACGCGCGCGAACGCGCTGGCGAAGCCCTCGCGCAGGTGATTGCCCATGACGACGGCGTCGACGACGCGCGCCTCGCCGCAGCGCGGGGGCTGTTCCTGCGCGCGCCGAGCTGCGTGATGGTGGTGTCGTCACCGAAGCCATCGCCCAAAGTGCCGGAATGGGAGCAGATCATGTCCGCGGGCGCGGTGTGTTTTGCCCTTCTGTTGAGTGCGCACGCGATGGGCTTTGCCGGCGCTTGGATCACGGAATGGCCGGCGTTCGACGCGCGCGCGCGCAAAGCGCTTGGCCTTGCCGAGCACGAACACGTCGCCGGCTTTGTCTATCTTGGCACGGCGCGCGAACCCGCGACAGAGCGCGTGCGCGCGACTTCCGAAGGCCGCGTTACACGCTTTTGAGCGCAAGCGCGCCGACGCGCTTGTAAGCCACGGGCGATGAGCGCACACCAGCCGCCTCTTCCCAAGGAGGTGCGTTATGACTGCGTTCAACGCCGTGCGCTTTCGGGTGAAGCCGGGCCGGGACAAGGATTTCCTCGACGCCCATTTGCGGGTCGAAAGAAACTGGCCGGGCCTGCGCCACGCCAACATCATCAAGACCGGCGATCGGACCTATTGCATTGTCGCGGAATGGAGCGACATGGACGCGCTCGCCGCCGCGCGCCCACACATGGTCGCAACACTCGACGGCTTCCGCGATACGCTTGAGGATCTCGGCGGCGGCCTCGGTCTCACCGATCCAGTGTCGGGCCCTGTCGTGCTTGAGCTGAAATAGCTCAACCGCGCGCGCGATAGGTGGCCACGCCCTGGTCGGGCAGCCAGAGCCCATCCGGCGGCGCGCCGGTTTGCCAGAACACGTCGATCGGCATGCCGCCGCGCGGATTCCAATAGCCGCCAATGCGCAGCCATGTCGGGCTGATCGCCTCCACGATCCGCTTGGCCACGCCCACGGTACAATCCTCGTGAAACGCGCCATGATTGCGGAAGCTCTGCAGGAAGAGCTTCAAGCTCTTGGATTCCACGATCCAATCCGCCGGCGCGTAATCGATCACGAGCACGCCGAAATCCGGCTGGCCGGTCACGGGGCAGATCGAGGTGAATTCGGGCGCAGTGAAACGCGCCAGATAAAGCGCGCCTTTGTGCGGATTCGGCGCGCGCTCAAGCACGGCCTCGTCCGGACTAGCTGGAATCGGCGCGCTCTTCCCGAGCTGCGTGAGCGTGGTGTCAGTCATGGCGGGCGAGGTAGCTCCGGCAATGCGCGGCGCCAAGCTTATACGCCTGTCCGCCCCACCAAATAGGCGATGTAGAGCAGATAGAGCGCCAGCAACACGCCGCCTTCACCCCGACTGACGCGCGCCCCGGTCCAGGCGTGGAACACCAACAAGGCCGCGGATGCGACAAATACCGCCCAATCGACAGGGTGAAGGTCGATCGGGATCGACACCGGCTGGATCACGGCCGTCACGCTAAGCACGCCGAGCACGTTATAGATGTTGGACCCCACGACATTGCCGAACGCGACCTCGGATCGGCCTTTCGCCGCCGCCGCCAAGGTCGCCACCAATTCCGGCAGCGAGGTGCCGACGGCAACGATGGTGAGGCCAATCACGGTTTCGGAGAGCCCTGCACTCCGCGCCAACGTCACCGCGCCTTGGACGAGCAGGTCAGCGCCAAGAATCAAAACGGCAATGCCGCCGAGGGCGAAGAGCAGCGAAGCCCACAGAGACGGCGGCGCCGGATCGTACGCGTGGCTTTCCGCCCGGTGCAATTCGGCCGATGGAATCTGCGAACCGCGCTCGAGACGCCAAGTCGACCAAATGTAAGCGGCCAGCAGCCCGAGCAAGATGGCCCCAGTCCATCGTTCAATGCTGGAGAAGAAGAAGGCGTACGCCGCAAGCGCCACCGAAGCCGCGATCATCGTCGACCCGTCGCGGAACACCGCCGCCCGGGACACCGCAATCGGCCTCGCGATCGCCGCCAGCGCGGCGATCAACAGAATATTGGAGATGTTGGAGCCTACGACATTGCCGACCGCCACGCCGTCTGATCCGCGCAATGCGGCGCTGATGCTCGTCAGCAATTCCGGGGTGGAGGTGCCGAAGCCCACGAGCGTGAGGCCAATCAGCAATTCCGACACGCCAAGCCTGCGCGCCACGCCGACGGCGCCGCGCACCACCCCTTCGCCGCCAAGCCCAAGCAAAATCAGGCCCGCGCCGATCTGCAGCCAAACCTCCACGCAGCCCCCGCCTCTTGAATTGCCCTTGCCGACCGCTTCACTACCCCATGCGATAGGACTTTGTCCCCAAAGCCACACGCACGCCCTATCCATTAAATTGCTGCGCTGATGTCACACTGCGCAAACTTGCAGCGCCCCCACCTCCCGCCGCCCAAGAAAGGGGCGCAAGATGCATCCGTGGCGCTGCTGCAACGCTGATGGCTTTCCTGTCACGCTCAATCAGCCAAGGCTGTGCCGGCTTAACCTATCGTTCACGTTAACGCGTGAGCCTCGCTGCGCAGCCGCGGCGAGAAACCTGCGGGGGAAGAAGGATGCGTACAATGAAGAAACTGCTTGGTCTGGCCATGTTGGCCGGTGCGGCCACGGTTGGCACGACGGGCGTCGCCGCCGCCGAAGGCACGGTGACCGCGAACGTTGCGTTCACCAGCAATTACGTTTGGCGCGGCATCACGCAGTCCGACGGCGAGTTCGCCGTGCAGGGCGGCGCCGACTACAGCAATGACATGTTCTATGTCGGCACCTGGGCGTCGTCGGTTGACGATTTCGGCGCCGACGCGTCGGCCGAGCTCGATGTCTATGCCGGCTTCACGCCGACGCTCGGCCCGGTCAGCCTGGACTTCGGCGTCCTTGGCTATCTCTATCCGGGTGCCGACGACCTCGACTTCTTCGAGTTGAAAGTGGCCGCAGGCATTAGCCCGACAGACGCCTTCTCGATTGGCGCCGCGGCTTACGCCTCGGATGAGTTTGGCGGCGACGGCGGTGACGAGTCGCTCTACCTCGAACTGAACGCTGCTTATGCCTTCAGCGATGCGTTCAGCGTTTCCGGCGCGTTCGGCAATCAAGACGTCGACACCGCCGGTGATTACGACACCTGGAACATCGGCGCGTCGTACGCCTTCCACGGCTTCGGCTTCGATCTCCGCTATCATGAGGCGGACATCCCTGGCCTGGACGAGGAAATCTCGTTCACGATCAGCCGCGAACTCTAAGCTTTAGAGCAAGCGCAGACTTTGAGGCCGTCGCGGCAACGCGGCGGCCTTATTGTTCGAGCGAAAGCGCGCGCACTGAAAACGCGAGCACCCAGATCAGCATGCTTGCTTCGAGTCCACGCTGCACGGCGCCCACGAAATCGGAGGACGGTGAGAACAAGGCCAGCGCGACCAACGCAACAACAGCACCCGCATAGCCAAGAATTTGCAGCGTCCGCGCGCCCGTCCATTTGCGCGCGGCAAGCCCCAACAGCCCAAGCGTTACTGGCGCGAAGAAATAGCCCAACAGGCCAAACAGATTGTGCATCATCTGCGACGAACTTGGACTTTCCGGTCGGCAGCCCGCATCACACTGAAAGAAGCCCGCGCCCACATAGCCGAGGTAAAATAAGAAAACGCCGAAGAAACCCAGCGCCGAGAGGATTGACTTTGGCGAAGCGGCCCAAGCAACGACCGCAAAGGTGCAAAGCAAAATTCCGGCTGGCAGAAAGCCGAACAAACTGAACGCCCGTCCAAACGGCGCGTCGATCGCGCCAAGCTCACTGATGAATTGCGCCCCATGGTCGTAGCCTGGGTACAGCGCCGCGCCGACCAGCGTACCGATCACAATCCACGCGGCGCCCAGAAGGCCGCACAGACCCGCCAGCTTGTTCGTCATGCTCAATCCTTCGGCCATTTCGGCGCGCGGCTGACCATGCCAGGCGTCTTGCGACCCAGCACGCCGCCAATGAAGTGCGCGCCTTCAATGGCGCGATCGAGATCGATTCCGGTATCGAAACCCATGCGGTTGAACATGTAGGCTAGGTCTTCGGTCGGCACATTGCCCGCGGCGCCCGGCGCGAACGGGCAGCCGCCAATGCCGGCGAGCGACCCGTCCAAGACGCGCACGCCCTCTTCCACCGCCGCCACCGCGTTCGCGAGCGCCGTGTTGCGCGTATTGTGGAAATGCGCGCGCAGCTGAACGTGTTTCGGGATCGCCGCCTTCACCGCGCGAAAGCGCTCATGCACATCACTGGGCGCGCCGACGCCGATCGTGTCGGCTAACGCCAACTCAAACACGTCCTGGGCCACGCAGCGCTCCGCCACTTCGACCACGCGCGCCACCGGCACTTCGCCATCGAACGGACAGCCAAAGGCTGTCGACACCGTCGCCGACAATCGCGCGCCGCCCGCCTTCGCCGCCGCCGCCACGTCGGGCCACACAGCGAACGTCTCCGCGACCGTGCCGCCATTGTTGCGAATCGAAAATCCGTCCGACGCGCAGAAGACGTAATTGATCTCCTTGGCGCCCGCCGCCAGCGCGCGCTCGACGCCGCGCAAATTCAGGGCCAGCGCGATGTAAGTCACGTCAGCGCGCTTCGGCACGCCGGCGAAGACCGCATCGCCGTCAGCCATTTGCGGCACCTTTTTCGGATTGACGAAGCTGCCTGCCTCAAGCCGGCGAAAACCAGCCGCCACGATATGATCGATCAGCGCCAGCTTGTTGTCCGTCGAGACCAGGTCGGGCTCGTTCTGCAGCCCGTCGCGTGGACTGACTTCGACGAGTTCAAGCTTTTCCTTCGCCACTTCTTTCTCCGAAGCCGGGCAAGGCCCAGCCATAATGTATGGCCCCAGCGCGCAAGCCGAAACCCGCCAATGCGCCCGCTAGACCCGCCCAACCCGCGGGAACGCCGAGGGCCTCCAACGCCACAAACCCGGCCGCTGCAAGCAGCGCCGCGGAAATCGTGATCTCGCGCTTCAACAACGCCGACGGCTGTTCCGCTAAGACGTCGCGAATAATGCCGCCGAAGCACGCGGTCAGCACCCCCATCGCCACGGACACGAACGGATCGACGCCCAGCGCCAGCGCCTTCCCCGCGCCGATCACCGCATACGCCGCCAATCCCACGGCATCGAGCCAGATCAGCGTCTTCGCGCGAGCCAAGTGCGGCGCGGCAAACCAGACCGCGATCGCCGCAGCCAATCCGATGCCCAGATAGGTCGGGTCCCCCACCCAAAACACCGGCGCACCAATCAGCAGATCGCGCAACGTTCCGCCGCCAACGCCTGTGAATACCGCGAAGAACCAGAAGGTGATGATGTCGTGCCGGTCCCGCGCGGCCGCGAGCGCGCCCGTCAGCGCAAACACCGTCACGCCGGCATAATCGTAGGCCGGCGGCAGTACGGGAAGGGTGTCAGGTGCGATCAAGATGCCGCCAACGGGTTGAATCACGCCATCCTAGCGTATTGACTGGCGTCGCGTGGAGAAGACCCATGTTCTTTGCGAACTCGCTCGGCCCGGCCGAACAGGCCAACCCCACCGCACAGGGGCTCTATCTTCTCCTCGCGGCCAGATTTGCCGGCCGCGACAGCGCCCCCGCGCATGAATTGTTCATGGCCATGGAAACGGTCGTCCGCGACAAGAACTTAAAGATGAGCCCCGCCGTCGCGCTCGATCTGATCGCGCAGGCCGGCATGCTGCGCTTCGAGGCGGAGACCGACACCGCCTATTTCATCGCCTGACATTTGGTGCGAGCGGCGGGAGTTGAACCCGCACCGCCTTGCGGCGAACGGATTTTAAGTCCGCTGCGTCTACCGGTTTCGCCACGCTCGCGCCGCGCGCTGGATACCGGGCTTTGGCCCATCGGCGCAAGGATGGCGCGCGGCGACGCGGCCGCCTACATACGCCGCCGCGCGGAGAGCGATATGCACCCCTTGGACAAACTGGCCTGGACGGCCCTGACAAGCCGCCAAGCGCATCTCGCCGAAGGCGGCCCGCTGGCGCGGCGCTTTCGCACCGATATCGGACCGTTTGCGGCCTGCGCGGAGCCGTCGCACGAGGCGGTGAACGCGCTCGCCGAACTCATTCCAGAGGACGGCGACATCTCGTTGCTTGAGCCGGCGCCGCCCGCGCCGCCGCCGGGCGTGGCGCTCAGCTTGAGCGCGCCTGGCCTGCAGATGGTGTGGAAGGATTTCGCTCCCGCGGCCCGACCCTTCCAGATCGAGACGCTGCGCGATGCGGACGCCGCGGAAATGCTCGAACTCGCCTTGCTCACAAAACCCGGCCCGTTCCGCGCACGTACGCACACGCTGGGACGCTTCGTCGGTATTCGCGATGGCGGCAAGCTGGTGGCGATGGCGGGCGAGCGTCTGCAGATCGAGGGCTTCGTTGAAATCAGCGGCGTCTGCACGCATCCCGATTATCGCGGTCGCGGCTATGGCGCAGCGCTCATGCGCCATGTCGGCGCGCGCATCATCGCCGACGGCGAGACGCCGTTCCTCCACACCTACGCCAACAACACAGGCGCGATCGCGCTCTATCAATCGCTGGGTTTCGCCACGCGCCGCGAGGTCACGCACGCGGTGTGGAGACGCGCCTAAGCGGCGCCTTCGTCCACTTCCTCGGGCGCGCCGCCGGCGGCGAGGATCACCGCCTTCAGATCTTGCGCCGCCTTGGCCAGGCGGTCCGGCTCCGCCGAGCGGGCGACCAAGTGCACGCCGAAATCGCCCGGCGCGAACCACGGATACGAGCCAAACGACACTGCGCCCTCGGCGTCCGCTTCCAGTTTGCCTAAGCCCTCCGCGATCGCGCCTTCGGGGATGCCCTTGCCGCGCACGGTGACGCTTCGCACAACCGCGCCACCTTCAATGCGGTGGCCGACATCTTCCAGCATGCCGCGCATGATCGACGGCACGCCCGCCATCACGAACACGTTGCCGAGTTGGAAGCCCGGCGCCTTCGACACGGGGTTGGCGATCAGCGACGCACCGTCGGGAATGCGGGCCATCCGCAAGCGCGATTCATTGAGGCTGGCGCGGTCCTTGTAATGCGCTTCAAGAATGGCGCGCGCGTCGTCACGCACATCAATTGGCACGCCAAACGCGGCCGCCACGGCGTCGGCAGTCTTGTCGTCATGCGTCGGGCCGATGCCGCCAGTCGTGAAGACATAATCATGGCGCGCGCGCAGATCGTTGACCGCCGCGACAATCGCCTCCGGCGCATCCGACACCACGCGCGCCTCCGCCACTTGCACGCCCAGCGGCGCCAGGAATTTCGCGATCGTGCGCAGGTTCACATCCTGCGTGCGGCCAGAAAGCAGCTCATCGCCGATCAGCACTACGGCGGCTTTGACTTGTCGGAGCGTCATGGGTTCATCCTAGCATTCAATACGCAGGAGACGCGTTATGGATTTTGCCGCCGCCCTTACCGAACGTCAGAGCGGGAAGCTCCCAGACCATTTGGGGCTGCAATGGCCGGAAGCCCGCCCTGGCTACATCCGCGGCCGGTTCGACGTGAAGGAACATCACCTCGCGCCCAACGGCTTCCTGCACGCCGCGAGCGTCATTGCGCTGGCCGACAGCGCCTGCGGCTATGGCTGCTTCATCTCCAAGCCCGAAACAGCCGCCAATTTCACCACCATTGAGGTCAAAACCAATTTCCTCGGCACCGTTCGCGAGGGCGCGGTCATGTGCGAGGCCAAGCTCGTCCATGGCGGACGCAACACACAGGTCTGGGACGCCGAGGTGAAGGACGAGGCGACGGGCAAGACCATCGCCCTCTTCCGCTGCACGCAGATGATCCTTTACCCGAAGTGAGGCAGTGCAGTGGGCAATAGGCAAACAAAAAGGCAGCAGGCCCATTGCCTACTGCCCATTGCTTTCTGCCTTGAGCGCGCCCGCGGCGCGCACGAACTTACTTAATCTTGCCTTCGACGAACTCGACGTGCTTGCGCGCGATCGGGTCATACTTCTTGAACTTGAGCTTTTCCGTCTTCGTGCGCGGATTCTTCTTCGTCACGTAGAAATAGCCCGTGTCCGCCGTGGAGTTCAGACGGATCTTGATGACAGTCGGCTTAGCCATAGGACGGGCCCGGAATTCTTAAGTGGGGAAAACGAAGGCGCGGAAAATACGCACCGCCAGCGGGAAGTCAACTTTTAAGCCGATCCATTTGGTGGCTGCCCCGCAGAAAGCGCAGAAATGGGGGCTCCACCGCCTGCCCCGCGAGCCTCAGGCGGACCTCCTTGAGCACAAAGCGGGTGATCGAGGGCAAATCCAGCGCCTCGGCGTCGTCCAGGCTAAACCATTTCGTGTGCAGCAATTCTTCTCCGGCTACCGGCTCGAAGGAGGCCAGAACCTCCTCGGCGTCGGCCAGGAAGAACCGAGCGTCGAAGCGGCGGGGTCGGTAGGGCGGGGTGATGGCCCGGGCTACGAATTGCAGCTTATCCAGCTCGGGGCCACTGGCCCCGCCCACAATCAGCCCCGTCTCTTCCAGCGTCTCGCGGGTGGCTGCTAAGGCATAGGCGCGCGGCGGGCGGCGGATCACCCCGCCCAGCTTCAACAGCGCCTCGGTCTCTGGCGTGAGTTCCGTAGCCGCCTTCGCCCGCGCGTCCTGCGGATCGACCCGGCCGCCTGGAAACACCCATTTGTCCGGCATGAAAACGTGGCCCTTGGAGCGTTGGCCCATCATCACCTCGCGCCCGCCGCGCACCAGAATGAGCGTGGCCGCGTCGCGCGGCTTCACCACCTTCGGCTTCTCGGCGTCGGGCGCGTCGAAGATCTTCTCCTCGGCCGTCATCTCGAATTGTTCGGGGCGCTTCATGGCCGCCTCCTAGCACGGGCCATGCTGGCGCGACATTGGCGCCTGCGCCAGATGGCGTAGCGGCAACGGGCTTTCACGCCGATCCGGGCGCCGCTACGGTTCAGCCGTTCAGGAGGAACAGGCATGAGCCTTTACGGCGATTACGACGACAATAATCTCTTCGCGAAAATCCTGCGCGGCGAGATTCCGGCTGTGAAGGTCTATGAAGATGCCGACACGCTCGCCTTCATGGATATCTTCCCGCAGGCGCGCGGCCATGTGCTGATCGTTCCGAAGAATACGCGCGCACGCAATTTCCTCGAACTCCCCGCTGACCGCGTCGCTTCATTGATGGCCGTGGTGCACAAGCTCTCGAAGGCCACAGCCAAAGCGCTCAATCCAGACGGCGTCACCGTCACGCAATTCAACGGCGCGCCGGCGGGGCAGACTATCTTCCATCTGCATTTCCACATCATCCCCCGCTACGAGGGCGTGCGCCTCGCTGGCCACGGCCACGGCAACCGCGCTGACATCGCCGAGCTGGAGCAGATCGCCAAGCAGATCGCGGCGGCGATGGAGTAAACAAAAACGGCGACGCTTTCGCGCCGCCGTTTCGTTGCTCGAAGCATAGAAGCTTACGCCTTCTCAGGCTTCTTGCCGAAGCTCAGAAGCCCGCGTGGCTCTTGGTGGTAGGTGAATTTCAGCTTCGTGTCGTCGGCCGGATCGAGGTCGATCTTGACGATGCCGCCGTCCTTCAGTTTGCCGAACAGCAACTCGTCCGCCATCGGCTTCTTCACTTGTTCTTGGATCAAGCGGCCGAGCGGACGCGCGCCGAAGCTTTCATCATAGCCCTTGGCCGCCAGCCAATCCGCGGCGCGATCGGTGATTTCGATCTGCACGTTGCGCTCGGCGAGTTGGCCTTCGAGCTGGATGATGAATTTCTGCACGACGTTGCGCACCACTTCCGGCGGCAGACCGCCGAAGCTGATCACCGCGTCGAGACGGTTGCGGAATTCCGGCGTGAACAGGCGTTTGATCGCCTCTTCATTTTCGTGATCCTTCTTGCCCGCGCCAAAGCCGATGCCTTGCTTGGCCGCGTCCGACGCGCCGGCGTTCGTGGTCATGATCAGGATCACGTTCCTGAAATCGACCTTCTTGCCGTTCGCATCCGTCAGCGTGCCGTTGTCCATCACTTGCAGCAGGATGTTGAACAGATCGGGGTGCGCCTTCTCGATTTCGTCGAGCAGCAACACGCTATGCGGATGCTGATCGACGCCATCGGTGAGCAAGCCGCCTTGGTCGAAGCCGACATAGCCCGGAGGCGCGCCGATGAGACGGCTCACCGTGTGGCGTTCCATGTATTCGGACATATCGAAGCGCAGCAACTCGATGCCCAGAATGTTCGCGAGCGACCGCGCGACTTCGGTTTTGCCGACGCCAGTCGGGCCCGCGAACAGATACGAGCCGATCGGCTTATGCGGCTCGCGCAGACCCGCACGCGCCATCTTGATGGCGGCGGCAAGCTGATCGATCGCATTGTCCTGACCGAACACAACGCGCTTCAAATCGCCCGGCAGCGAGGCGAGCATTTCGGAATCGTTCTTCGACACCGATTTCGGGGGGATGCGCGCCATCCGCGCCACCACTTCCTCGACGTCGGCCACATCAATCTTCTCGCGGCGTTGATCGGGCGGCAGCAACATCATCGACGCGCCCGTTTCATCGATCACGTCGATCGCCTTGTCCGGCAGCTTGCGATCGCCCATGTGTCGCGCCGACAGCTCGACCGCGACCTTGATCGCTTCGTCCGTGTACTTCACTTTGTGGAATTCTTCGAAATACGGCTTCAGACCCATCAGGATCTTGATCGCATCCGGGATCGACGGCTCGTTGACATCGATCTTCTGGAAGCGCCGCGCCAAAGCGCGATCCTTTTCGAAGTGCTGACGATATTCCTTGTACGTGGTCGAGCCCATGCAGCGGAGCTGACCCGATTGCAGCGCCGGCTTTAGCAGGTTCGACGCATCCATCGCGCCGCCGCTGGTGGCGCCCGCGCCGATCACGGTATGAATCTCGTCGATGAACAGCACCGCTTTCGGGTGGTTCTCGAGTTCCTTCATCACGCTCTTCAGGCGCTCTTCGAAATCGCCGCGATAGCGTGTGCCGGCGAGCAACGCGCCCATATCGAGCGAGAAGATGGTGGCGTCGGCGAGCACCTCCGGCACCTGCTTTTCGTTGATCTTGCGCGCCAAGCCTTCGGCGATCGCCGTCTTGCCGACGCCCGGATCGCCCACCAGCAGCGGATTATTCTTGTTGCGCCGGCACAGGATTTGGATCGCGCGCAGCACTTCAGCCTCGCGCCCGATCAGCGGGTCGATTTTGCCTTCCTTGGCCTTCTTGTTGAGGTTCACGCAATAGGCCGCGAGCGCTTCACTCCCCTGCTTCACAACGCGCTCGCCGTCCTCGGCCTCTTGCGCGCCGCGCACCGGGCGCGATTGGGCGGCGCCTGCGCGCTTCGGCAGGCCATGGGCGATGAAGTTCACGGCGTCATAGCGGGTCATGTCCTGCTCTTGCAGGAAATAGGCGGCGTGGCTTTCTCGTTCGCTGAACAGCGCCACCAGCACATTGGCGCCGGTGACTTCGCGGCCGCCGCTTGAGTCCACATGCAGCATCGCGCGTTGCAGAACGCGCTGGAAACCGGCCGTCGGGCGCGGCTCCTCATGATCGCGATTGTTCACGACCAGACTGTCGAGTTCGGTCTCAAGATACGATTCGAGGTTCGTGCGCAGCTTGTCGAGATCGACCTTGCAGGCGTGCATCACGCCCGCCGCGTCGTCGTCGTCGATCAAAGAGAGCAACAGGTGCTCCAGCGTCACGTACTCGTGCTGATGCTCGTTCGCGAACGAGAGCGCACGCCGGAGCGTGTGTTCGAGCGTGCGTGAGAAAGTCGCCATCCGAGCCTATTCCTTTTCCATCGTGCA
>NZ_DASVYD010000004.1:0-35442 GCF_036392335.1 Vitreimonas sp. | reverse complement strand
TTCGCTGCCGTCTTCGTGGCGGTGATCGTGCTTCAAGCGCAGACCTTCGCCGGTGCGCGTGATCACCCAGGTGCGCGAACGATTTTCGCCGACATTGAACGGCACGCGAATTTCGCTCGCGCTGCAATCGCGCACATGCATGACGAGCGGCTGGCTGGTGAAGCTCGCGTCCGCCGCGTCGGTGGTGACGACGCGGCCGGCGTAAGCATTGCCGCACAGCGTGGAGAGATTGGCGAAGAACGTATCCTGCGGTGACGCGGGCGGCGCGCTGGCGCATGCGCTCAAGGCAAGGGCGGCCACCGCAATCAGGATCGTTCGCATCTCTACTCCCAGTCCGGAATGTGTTCGAGCGCAAGCTGATCCTTCAGCTCCCATCTTTTGCGCACGATTTCGTATTTGTCGTCGCGCACCAACACTTCAGCAACGAGCGCGCGCGCGTTGTAGGTGGACGACATGGTCGCGCCATAGGCGCCGGCGGTCATGAACGCCACCAGATCGCCCGCGGCGAGCGGCGGCAGGGCGCGATTACGGGTGAAAAGATCGCCGGTTTCACAGATCGGACCGACGACATCGTAAGCGGTCTCCGCCTCGCCTTTCGCCTCCCGCACCGGCTTGATGCCGTGATAGGCGTCATAAATGGCGGGGCGGATGAGATCGTTCATGCCGGCGTCGAGCACGACGATCGGCCGGGTCGGGCGCTCTTGCAGGCGAATGACGCGCGACAGCAATACGCCGGCATTGCCCGCGATCATGCGCCCCGGTTCGAACGCGAGGCCGATATCGAGGCCGTCGAACACGCGATTGACCATCGCCGCATATGCGGCCGGCGTTGGCGGATCGGGCTCATTGAAATAGGGCACGCCTAAGCCCCCGCCGAGATCGAGACGGTCGATGCTCAAGCCCGCGGCGCGTAAGCGCTCCGCCATGCCGCGCATGGCCTTGAACGCTTCTTCGAGCGGGCCGAGGTCCTTGATTTGGCTGCCTATGTGTACGGCAAGGCCGCGGGCGTGCAGGTGCGGATCAGCGTGCGCGCGGCCGTAATATTGCAGCGCCTGATCGATCGAGACGCCGAACTTGGTGTCGCCTTTGCCGGTGGTGATCTTTTCGTGCCCGCCGGCGCCCACGTCAGGGTTCACGCGAATGGCGATCGAGGGCTTGGCGTTCAAGCTCGCCGCGATCCGCGCCAGCGCCTCGAGTTCGGCGATGCTCTCGACATTGATTTGGTGCACGCCGGTCTTCACCGCGAAGGCCAACTCAGCTTCCGTCTTGCCGACGCCGGAGAAAATGATGCGTTCGGGCGGCACGCCGGCGATCAGCGCGCGCTCGATCTCGCCTTGGCTTACGGTGTCGGCGCCGGCGCCCTTGCGCGCGAGCGTGTTGATGACGGCGATGTTGGCGTTTGCTTTGACGGCGAAGGCGACCAGCGTGTCACGCGGCGCGAACGCCTGCTTGAACACCTCGTAGTGCCGCTCAAGCGTCGCGCTCGAATAGACATAGACTGGCGTGCCGACGGCTTCCGCGATGGCTTCCAGCGAAACGCCCTCGCAGCAGAGCACGCCGCCGCGATAGTCGAAATGGTTCACGGGTTGGTCTGCGCCCCGGATTCGTATTGGGCGCAACGCGCGTCCTGTTCTTGATTGCGCTCGGCCTGGCGCGCGCACTCGCGGCGGATCGCTTCCTCGCTGTTCCAGAGCGGATCGGGGCGGGCCAGTTCGCCTTGTACGCCGCAGGCCGCAAGCAGCGTGAGCGCCGTCAGGGCAAGTATCGTCCGCTTCATTCGAACATCTCCTTCCAGCGCTCGACTTGCTCGCGCACGCGCTGCGGCGCGGTTCCGCCATAGCTATCCCGGCTCTCGACCGACTTTTCAACCGTCAACAAGCCGCGTGCGGCAGCGGTAATGCGGGCGTCCACGGCCTGGAAATCCTCAATCGGCAGCAGGCCAAGCTCACTGACGCCTGCATCCTCGGCGCGGCGGACGATTTTGCCGGTGATTTCGTGCGCCTCCCGGAACGGGACCTTGAGTTCGCGGACAAGCCAATCGGCAAGATCGGTGGCGGTGGAATAACCGCGCGCGGCGGCGGCGCGCATGGCTTCGCGTTTGAAGCGCATGGTTTCGATCATGCCGATCATGGCGGTGATCGAGAGTGCGAACGAGTCAAACGCGTTGAAGGTGAGCGCTTTGTCGTCCTGCAAATCCTTGGCGTAGGCGAGCGGCAGCTTCTGCACAATGCCGTTGAGCGCGGCGAAATCGGCGCCGATGCGCGCGGCCTTGGCGCGGATGAGTTCCGCTGCGTCCGGGTTGCGCTTTTGCGGCATGATCGAAGAGCCCGTCGACCACGCATCGCTCAGCGACGCGAAGGCGAATTGCGGGCTGGTCCACAGCACGATCTCTTCGGCCAAGCGCGACAGATGCGTCGCCGCGATCGAGAGATTGGCGAGCGCCGCCAGCGCGAAATCGCGTGAGCCGACGGCGTCGAGCGAATTGCCGGCGGGGGCGTGGAAGCCAAGCGCTTGCGCCGTCATCTCGCGATCGATCGGATAGGGCGTGCCAGCGAGCGCGGCCGAACCCAGCGGACATTCCCACGCCGCTTCGAGTGCGCCGCCAATGATGCGGACGCGGTCGCGCTCGAACATGGAGACGTACGCGAGCAAATGGTGGCCAAGCGTGATCGGTTGCGCCGTCTGCAAATGCGTGAAGCCCGGCATGATCCAGTCGGCGTGCGCCTCGGCTTGCTTCACCAGCGCCTTCTGCAGCGCCCGTAAGCCATCGCCGGCCTCACGCGAGGCGCGCATCGTCCAGAGCTTGAAATCCGTCGCCACCTGATCGTTGCGCGAGCGGCCGGTGTGCAGGCGCTTACCGGCTTCGCCGATACGCTCGGTCAGCCGCGCTTCGATATTAAGGTGGATGTCCTCGAGTTCCGTGGAGAATTTGAACGCGCCGCCAGCGATTTCCGCGGCGATCTGATCCAGGCCGGCCTGTATCGCTTCATTGTCTTCTTGCGTAATGATCCCTCGGGCCGCCAGCATCGCCGCATGCGCCTTCGAGCCTTCGATGTCCTCGCGCCACAAGCGCTGATCGACATCGATCGAAGCGTTGATGGCTTGCATGGCGTCCGCGGGTTGCGTGGCGAAGCGCCCGCCCCACATCTTTTGGCCGCCCGAGGAATTGGAATTGGACACGAACACTAGCTCCAAGACGCCGCGCAACTGGGCTCTGTGGGCCGCGATGCTGATGCTCGCGGCTGGCGTCATCGCGCTCCTTTACGTGCTTTTCGCGGCATCTTCAAAGCCCGAAGCGAATCTTGGGCTGATGCAATATGCACAGGGCGACATGCGCCGACTTCAGATCATGGAAGCGCCGCCGCCCATGCCCACGCGGACTTTGACCGACGCCCAGGGCGCAGAGACCAATCTGCAGGCCTATGAAGGCGAGGTGATCGTGCTGAACCTGTGGGCCACGTGGTGCGCCCCGTGTGTGGAGGAGATGCCGACGCTGGGCGCGCTGCAGCGTCATTTCGGAGATCGGCTCAAGGTGATCCCGATCAGCGTCGATAGCGAGGCTGATCGTGCAAACGCGGTGCGTCAACTTGGCGAACTCAGCGACAATTCGCTGCCCTTCCTCATGGACATGACCCGCGGCGTCCTGTTCGACGCGCAAGCCGCCGGCATGCCGGTCACGATCATCTATGATCGCGATGGCCAGGAACGCGCCCGCTTGGCCGGCGGCGCCGATTGGGCTAGCCCCGAAGCGATTGCATTGCTGGAGGCAGTGCTCGCGGGGGAATAAATGGCGCCCGTTCTTGAAACCGAACGCCTGCGGTTACGGCGGCACGTATTGAGCGATCTCGATGCGAGCGCGGCGATGTGGGCTGACCCGGAGGTCGCACGCTTTATCGGCGGCCTGCCGTCCTCGCGCGAGGAGAGCTGGGGGCGGCTTCTGCGCTATGTCGGCCACTGGGCATTGCTGGGGCACGGCTTCTGGCTGATCGAGGAAAAGGCTACCGGCAAATTCGTCGGCGAAGGCGGCTGGGGTACATTCAAGCGCGAGATCGAGCCGCGCTTTGAAGCGCCCGAGCAAGGCTGGGCGTTAGCGACTTGGGCGCACGGCAAAGGCTATGCGTACGAGGCGATGCGCGCCGCCTTGGACTGGGGTGTGGCGCATTTCGGCCGCACCGATTTTGTCTGCATGATTGCGCCCGAGAACGCGCCCTCGCTCAAGCTCGCCGCCAAGCTCGGCTACGCCGCTTACGGCGAGGCTGAATACAAGGGTTCGCTCTCGGTTTTGCTGCGCCGTCCTTAAAGGTAGGGCGACAGCGCGAAGCGGATGCGCGACCCTTGCGCGAGAAGCTGATTGTAGGGTGTTGGCGCTTCAGGGGCGGTGGCTTGACGCCACAGCGCCACGAAGCGCTCCACTTCGCGATTGGCTTCGGCGTAGGCGGCGGCGTCGCGGCGGCGCAGATCGGCTTGCGCTTCCCGCAGCGCGGCTTGCGCGGCCAAGGCCGCGCCCATGCTGTGCTGATATTCGATCGGATCGACGAAATCTTCCTGGATCACGAGCTGATAAAGGCCCGTTGAGATGTCGACGAGGCGCGCGACCGTGATCGCCGCGTCGGCCTCCAAGGCGCCAGACGCGCGCGCGATCTCGGCCTTGGCGGCGTTGATGCGCTGCGTGAGCTGATCGCGCGAGGCTTCAGTGTCGCCTGCGGCGCGGACGATGTCGGCGTTCAGCGTGCCGAATTCGGTGGGAAAGGCGTCGTAGACTTCCAGCACGCCCTGTTGGACGAGGATGGCGGCGTCAGCCGGTTGCGTGTTCGGGTCCTGCAGGACGCGCTCGGCGGCCAGCACGAAGCCCTGCAAATGGTGGAGGCGCAGCGTGATGCGCTGGTCGCCCTCGAGCCCTGCATAAGCCGTCTGTGCGCCGGCTTCGCCAGCTTCGCCGCCCGCAGCAGCCGCCGCGGGCGCCTCAGCCGTCGGCGCGGGAGGGGCGACCACATCGCCGCCTTCGCCGGCTTCACCGCCATCGCCGGAAGCACCTGTCTCGCCGCCTTCGCCGCCGCAGGCCGCCACCGAGAAGGCCGCGGCGACGCCGACAACGCGCCAATGCTTCAGCTTCCACGCGATCATTCGCCCACTCCCAAATTCACAAAGCGGCGCGCAAACTGTACCAAATGCAAATCATTCGCAATAAGGATTGTGCGGTCGTATGAGCGTCATTCTGCAGCACGTGCTGGAGGGGGAGGACCTGGCCAAGGTCCGCGCCGAACTCGCTGAAACGGCTTGGATTTCAGGCAAGCGCACGGCAGGCGCCGCAGCGCGCGGCGTGAAGGAAAACCTCCAGGCTGATGGGTCCGCGAGCAAAATCCAGGCGCTGGAGCGCTTCGTAGTCGAGGCGCTGCGCCGCCACCCCCTGTTTGAGATCGCAGCGCGCCCGGCGCGGATCACGCGGCTGATCTTCTCCCGCTACGAGCCCGGCATGACCTATGGCGCGCACACCGATGACGCGCTGATGGGGCCGGCGGACGATAAGCTCCGCACCGATCTGGCTTTCACGATCTTCTTGGAGGATCGCAATGCGTATGAGGGCGGCGAGCTCGTCACGGAAAGCGCGCTCGGGGATCAATCGCTCAAACTCGACGCCGGCGACGCCATTCTCTACCCGGCCACATCAATCCATTACGTCGCGCCGGTCACCAGCGGCGCGCGCATCGCGGCGGTGGGCTGGATTCAGAGCTTCGTAGCGGACGCGGCGCAGCGCGAGACTCTGTTTGATCTTTCGGTTGCGCGCATGCGTTTCGCTGAAATCGGCGCGCCGCGCGAGCAATTGCTGTTGCTGGACAAATCGATCTCGAACCTGCTGCGGATGTGGGCGCGTTAGCGGAAGGGCTGCACGTCGCCTTGGAAGGTGATGATGAGATCGTCGCTGTTGGCGGTCTTGGGCCTTGTGAGCGCCACCCATGCGAACAGCACGCCGGAGATCAGCGCGATCGGTAGGCCGACGAGCAGGAGCAGCGGCAACACCGAAAGCGCCATGGAGAACGTCACGTGTTGCCCAGCGTTTTCACCGCCGAGCAGCTGGCCCAGCGCAAAGGGCGACAACAGCGCGACCACGAGCGCGACCGAGACGATGTGCGAGACGACGATGCTGCGCATCTTCGGCGCCTTCCCCAACGCCCAGCGCGCGCCCAGCGTCATCAGCGAAAGCCCAAACACGGCAAAGAGCGCCGTCACCGCGAGGCGCTGCGACCCCGGATTGCCGTAGAACAGCGCCAGCGGCCAGCTGATGGCCAGCCCCAGCGCCAGCGGCGTCCACAGGAACGCCGGCTTGCGCCAGCTCAGCGGCGGAATGCGCTGCGGTATGGGCGGGCCGTTCATCACGCTAGCTTAGATGCGAAATTCGCGGCGTCACTGGGGCGCAATCGTGGGGCGATGCGCTTTCCCCAGAAGCGGCTGCGTGCTTTGTGATCGCCCATGGACGCCCGCCAGCAATCGCCCTCCGTGGCGCGTAATCGCGCGCCCATTCTTGCCGTGCTGCAACAGCTGTTGCCAGCCTCGGCGCGTGTGCTGGAACTCGCCTCGGGCACCGGGGAACACGCCATCTTCTTCGCGCAAGCGCTGCCGGGCGTGATCTGGCAAACCAGCGACCCCGATCAAGCCGCGCGCGAGAGCATCGCCGCGTGGATAGAGGCCGAAGGTGTCACCAACGTGCTGGCGCCGCGGGCGATTGATGTGTCGGCGGCCGAATGGGATGTGGAAGGCCCCTTCGATGCGCTGGTGGCGATCAACATGATCCACATTTCGCCATGGGAGGCGACGCTTGGCCTGATGGCGGGGGCGGCGCGCCTGTTGCGTCCGGGTGGGGTGCTCTTCACCTATGGCGCCTATAAGCGCGGCGGCGCGCATACCGCGCCCTCGAACGAGGAATTCGATCAATGGCTGAAGGCGCGCGACCCGCGCTTTGGCGTACGTGATCTGGAAGCGGTGGAGGCGGCCGCGAAGGCTCAAGGGCTTGCGCTGCGCGACACCATCGAAATGCCGGCGAACAATTTCACGCTGGTGTTTGCGCGTTAAGCGACCAATTCGATCATCGAGGCATTGCTAGCTTCCGCGCCCGGCTCAGCGCCCGCGCTTTCACGCAGCTTTTCCTCGATCATCTTGGCGATCTTATCTTCCATCGCGCGCTTCTCGTCAGGCGGCAGCTGAGCGAGGCTTTCCTCGGTCAGGCCCAACGATTCCAAAATCTGCTCACGCATGCGCTCGATGGGCGATTTGCGCGCTTCTTTGAGGAAGAGTTCCTCGGCGGTCGGCGGCTTTACCGACATGCCGTCTTCAAGCGCCTTGGCCTGCGCATCTTCGTCAGCTTGGCCTTGCAGCTGCAGGATGGTTTCAAACGAGAGGCCAAGACTGGTGTTCGCGGCCGGCAAAATCGTCCCGGACGCGGCAGGACTTGCCGCCTCGCTGAGCGCGCCGATGGCCGGCTGAAACGCCTGCTGCTCTGCGATTTCCTTTGATCGGCCAAGTGCAAACAGCGCCGAGAGCGAACTCGCGCCAATACTTGCAATGCTCATGCGTCGTCGCGTCCCTTAAGTTGGGACGGTTAATGCAAGAGCGATGCCGTGATTTTTAGCGCGTCGGCGTCGGCGGATCGGTGCGGTAGTCGTAGAAGCCGCGCTGCGTCTTGCGGCCGAGCCAGCCGGCTTCGACGTATTTCACCAGCAGAGGACACGGGCGGTACTTGGAATCCGCCAAGCCATCATACAGCACCTGCATGATCGACAGGCACGTATCGAGGCCGATGAAGTCCGCGAGTTCAAGCGGGCCCATCGGATGGTTCGCGCCCAGCTTCATCGCCTTGTCGATCGCTTCGACCGAGCCCACGCCTTCATACAGCGTGTAGATCGCCTCGTTGATCATCGGCACCAGCACGCGGTTGACGATGAAGGCGGGGAAGTCTTCGGCGTTGGCGATGGTCTTGTGCAGGCTTTCGACGAACTTCACCGAGGTGTCGTAGGTCTCTTGGCTGGTGGCGAGGCCGCGGATGAGCTCGACGAGCTTCATCACTGGCGCCGGATTCATGAAGTGAATGCCGATGAATTTGTCCGGCCGATCCGTGGTCGCGGCGAGGCGCGTGATCGAGATCGAGGACGTGTTCGAGGCCAGGATCGTCGTCGGCTTCAGCGTGGCCTTGAGATCGGCGAAAATTTTGCGCTTGGCCTCGTCTTGCTCGACGATGGATTCAATGACGAGATCGGCCGCGCCCAGATCAGTCAGCTTGCTGGCGCCTTTGATGCGCTTCAGCGCGGCGTCCGACTCCGCCTGGGTGATGATGTTGCGATGGACCTGACGGTTGAGATTGCCGCGAATGGTCTCGACAGCGGCGTCGATCCGGGCGGCGTCGGCATCGTTCAGCAACACATCATAGCCGGCCAACGCGCACACGTGCGCGATGCCATTGCCCATTTGTCCGGCGCCTACCACGCCTACGGTGCGAATGTCGGTCATCTTGCTCCGGCCATCACGCTTTTCTTCTGCGCGAAACCGACCGTTTAGCACGGCCAATGTTGCAGCGCAGCATCTTTTCTACAGGCCGCCAAAAGCGGAAACGCCGCCGCGAAACAAATCGCGACGGCGCTACCCTAGCGGTTGAATCTCTGGCTTTCCAGATGGGCTTAGACGCCCGCTTTGGTCAGCTCGTCCATTAATTCCGGCACGGCGGCCTTGTAGTCGGCGACCAGCCCATAATCCGCGATCTGGAAGATCGGGGCTTCTTCATCCTTGTTGATGGCGACGATGACCTTGGAGTCCTTCATGCCGGCGAGGTGTTGGATGGCGCCGGAGATGCCGACCGCCACGTACAATTCGGGCGCGACCACTTTGCCGGTCTGGCCGACTTGGTAATCGTTCGGCGCGTAACCCGCGTCGACCGCGGCGCGCGACGCGCCGACAGCAGCGCCGAGCTTGTCGGCCAAAGGCTCAAGCACGCGGTTGAATTCTTCGCTCGATCCCAACGCGCGGCCGCCCGAGACGACGCGCTTGGCTGACGCGAGTTCCGGGCGATCCGACTTCGCCATTTCTTCCGAGACGAACGCCGCCTTGAACGGGCCGCCAGGCGCGGCGACGGTTTCCACCGCAGCGCTGCCGCCTTCGCCCGACGCCTTGAACGCGGTCGGCTGCACGGTCAGCACTTTCTTGGCTTGCTCGTCCTTCACTGTGACGATGGCGTTGCCGGCGTAGATCGGGCGCACGAACGTATCCGCGCCTTCAACGCCGATCACGCCCGAGACTTGCATCACGTCGAGCTTTGCGGCGACGCGCGGCGCCGCATTCTTGCCGGTCGTGGAGGCGGGGAAGAGCACGGCGTCGTAATTCGCCATCAAC
Organism: Vitreimonas sp.; assembly: GCF_036392335.1. NCBI lineage: Bacteria > Pseudomonadati > Pseudomonadota > Alphaproteobacteria > Hyphomonadales > Hyphomonadaceae > Vitreimonas > Vitreimonas sp. Next base: position 26,067 of record NZ_DASVYD010000004.1, on the reverse strand, counting down.
GGCACGATCAAAGCTTCGAGCGCTTCGGCCATTTGCTTGGCGAGTGTGGCGCCATCGGCGTGCAGCACTTTGCGCACGCCTTCGATTTTCGCGGCGGCTGCGGCAGCGCCGCCCGCATTCGAGCCCGCAACAAGAACGTCAACATCGCCGCCCATCGCCTTCGCGGCGCTGACGACTTTGTGGGTCGCGTCCTTCACGGACGCATTGTCGTGCTCAGCAACAACAAGAACGGCCATGTTAGATCACTCCCGCTTCTTTGAGCTTGCCGACGAGTTCGCCGGCCGTTTTCACTTTGATGCCGCCGGCGCGCTTGGCGGGCTCGGCGGTCTTCAGAACTTTGAGACGCGGCGTCGTATCCACGCCAAAGTCGGCCGGCGCTTTCACGTCGATCGGCTTCTTCTTCGCCTTCATGATGTTCGGCAGCGACGCATAGCGCGGCTCGTTGAGGCGCAGGTCGGTGGTGATGATCGCCGGCAGCTCGACGTCGATGGTTTGCAGGCCGCCATCGACTTCGCGCGTCACGGTGGCCTTGCCGCCTTGCAGCACGATCTTCGAGGCGAACGTGGCTTGCGGCCAGCCGAGAAGCGCGGCCAGCATTTGGCCGGTTTGGTTGGCGTCGTCGTCAATGGCTTGCTTGCCGAGGATGACGAGATCCGGCTTCTCGGCGTCGATCACGCCTTTCAAAATCTTGGCGACCGCAAGCGGCTCAACTTCCCCGTCCGCCTTCACCAGGATGCCGCGGTCGGCGCCGATGGCGAGCGCATTGCGAAGCGTCTCTTGCGCCTGGTCCGGGCCGATCGAGACGGCCACGACTTCCTTGGCCGCGCCCGCCGCGTGTCCGCCGCCGCCTTCCTTCATGCGCACGGCCTCTTCGACCGCGATTTCGCAGAAGGGGTTGATCGACATCTTGAGATTGGAGAGGTCCACGCCCGAGCCGTCCGGCTTGACGCGAACTTTGAGATTATAGTCGAGCACCCGCTTGACCGGGACGAGCACCTTCATGCTTGAAATCCTTGAGACAATCGCCAGCGCCTTCGCGAGCGCACAATCGCGGGCGGACACTAGCGGCGTAAGAAAACGCTCGTCAATGCGACTATGGTGACAGAAGGCCGCGCCCCTTTGCATCCGTGCGGGGCGGCTACCGCATCCAGGCCCTGTGGGCCGCGTCAATTCCGGAGTGTTTCAGATGATGTCTCGTCGGCCGTTTCTCATGGGCGCCGCTGCGTCAGGCTTGCTCGGCGGCGTCGCCCACGCGCAGAGCGCGGCCGACTTTATGGGCGAATGGCACGGGGCGCTGGACTTGGGTTCGCAACGTCTGCGCCTGCGCTTGGTCGTGAGCCCAGGGCCGAGCGCCGTACTCTACAGTGTGGATCAGGGCAATTCGGCGATCCCCGTTGGCACGACCCGGATCGAGGGGGCGCAGCTGATGCTCTCATTGCCGGTCATCAATGCGAGCTTTCGTGGCGTCCTGCTCGGCGGGCGCATCGAAGGGCAATTCACGCAAGGCGGCGCGCTGCCGCTCGTGTTCACGCGCGAAGAAGTCGCCGCGACCGCGCCGCCGGCCGAGCCGCTGACGCAAGCGCGCTTGGCGCAATTGCGGACGCAAGCTGGCGCCCCGGCGTTCGCGGCTGCCGCGGCGAACTTGAACGGTCGCGGCATTGCTTTCGCCGATGGTCTGCGCGCCATCGGCCAGAATGCCGCCGTAACCACATCGGACAAATGGCATCTGGGCTCGATCACGAAGTCCATGACCGCCACCTTGGTTGCGCGCGCGGTCGAAGCGGGCGGTGTTTCCTGGAATGACACGGTGCATAGCGTGCTGGGCGGCGCCATCGCGGACATGCGCGCCGAATATCGCGATGTCACGTTCCGGCATTTGCTCAGCCATCGCGCGGGGCTTCAAGGCAATATCGAGATTCCGCAGCTGATCGGCTTCCCGCGTGAGAGCGCCGACGCCCGCGCGGATCGCATCGCCTACGCGCGGCTCGCACTGCTGCAAACCCCTGTTGGGCCAAAGGAGCAGAGCTTCGAATATTCCAACAACGGCTACGTGATCGCTGGCGCGATGCTGGAAGCGAAGCTTGGCGCGCCATGGGAAAATCTGATCCAGCAACACGTTTTCAATCCACTGGGCATGGCGAGCGCTGGACAAGGCGCGCCGGGGACGCCGGGGGCGTATGATCAACCGTGCGGGCATGCGCCGGGACCGACCACTGTGCGCAATGGTCAAGCGAGCACGCCGCTGATCCCCGCGCCTCCAGGGGCGCCGATCACGGACAATCCGGCCGCGCTCGGCCCCGCCGGCCGCGTCCACGCAAATCTGGAAGATGTGCTCAAATATCTCCGCGCACATTGCGAACGCAGCGCCTTCCTCCGCACGGAGAGCTGGGATGCGCTGCACACGCCGCCCTTTGGCGGGCCGTACGCGATGGGCTGGTCCGAACGCAACGGCGCACTCTGGCACAATGGGTCAAACACGCTTTGGTATGCTGAAGTAATGTTCGACCGCAGCCGCGGCGTGGTGGCGGCCGCCGCCACGAATGACGGCCGCGCCGGCGACATGGGTGCGCCGATCGGCACAGCGCTGATGGGCGCGGCCGCGGCCGTGGCTTAGCGGCTGAGCACGCCCGGCCAATTCGCATTGGCGCTGCGGATGAAGCCGGGGATGTCGCGTTCCCAGCGGGTTTGGATTTCGTCGTTATAGTTCAGATAGAGCCGGCCATCGACGATACGCCAATTGTTGGGATTGCCGGCGGCTGTGTAGCCCTGGCTCACCGCCCAGGCGCAATAGCCGCCATATTGGGGCAGATAGCGCGAAGGGTTGGCGCGGAACGCGGCGAGGTGCTCTGCCGAAGCGAAGCGATATTCATAGCCTTGGTGCGTGATCCGGTGCTCCACCGTGCCGCGCACTGGGCGACCATCGGTGAAATACGCCACCGGATCGTAGCCGCCGACCGCGAGGCGCGACAGCAGCGCGGTGTGCACGGGCGCCTGATCGGCGAATGCGGGCGTGGCGATAGAGGCGGTGGCAATCGCGACCGCGAGAAGCAGAGTGCGCATGGGATGAACCTTAAGCGTGAGCCGGCGCGCGGAGCGGCGCGGCGGCGGGGTTGGATGTGGGGACAAAGGCGCGCGCAAGATCGCGCACGAGGCCCATAAGTTCGGCGCGGCGGATGATCAGCAGCGCGATGGCGCTGAACCAGATCGTCACGGCCGCCGCGAACAGGCCGCCGCCGTCATTGTTCGGATCGATGCCGAGCGGCGTGAAGAGATGGAAACTCACCGCGCCGCTCATCACAGCAAAGCCAATCAGTGCGCCGAGGGCGTTGAGGCGCGTGAAGCGGGGGAGCAGGCCGACGAGCAAGAGCGTCGAGGCGAGCAATTCGGCAGAGCCGATCACGTATTGGCTGAAGAGGCCGGTGTGGCCGAACAGACCCGCCGCGCCGAGCGTGCCGGCCCAGCCGTCGAGCCGGCCGAAGATTTCTTGTGTGTTGGGGTGATCGGTGAATTTGAAGCGCAGGCTGTCGAGAAAAACGACGGCCGCGAACAATGAAATGCCGATCGGCGCGTAGCGCTTGATGTGGCTGAGCATGGGCTATCCCTCGGACCGCCAGCCTGGAAGCCGGCATGGGGTCGATGGAGGGAAGATCGTTTGAAGTTTGTGCGTGGTTACAGCCGGCCGGAAGCCGGCGGTGCGAAATTTGGTTACCAGCGCAAAAATTTCGAAACGATCAGCGCCCCCAGCGCCGCGCATGTCGCAATCGCCACAGAATACCAAGTCGTCACAAACGCTACCGAATCCGTCGGGCAATACATCGCATACGCCATCGCGCCGATGCCGCCGGAGAGCGCGCCAATCGCCGCGCCCGCCATGGTCAAGCGCGTCGGCGCGAACGCGCGCATCAGCCACACGAGCAGGGCCGCCGTTGGCGCAGCAATCACTGGGATCAGCACCACGCACCACGGGAAGACAGCGCCGCCCATCCAGGCTTCCCAGCGCCGTTCCGGCATTTCGCCCATCAGCGCCACGATCGTCGCCAGTGCGCACAAGGCAAAGAACAACACGACCGCGCCGATGCGCCAGCCCAATGGCCGGCCTGGTCGCATCAACTGCAGCGCCAACGGTAAGATCACGACTGCCGCGGCAGCGGAGAACAATGTCTTCCACATCACCGGCATGCGCGCCGCGCCAATGTCGGGCCGCACGCCCAAACCGATCGCGACGAGCAGGGCGCCAATCCCCAAGCCAACCAGAAGCGTGATGGCCAATTTACGCTTCCAGCGCGGCTTCTCGGTGGGTTCAACGTTGCGCGAGAGCATGTCGATGAGCTGATCGGTCTTCATGACGCGCCTCCCCCGGCCATGAGACGCATCAGCGTTTTCAAGCCGCGATGGATGGAGATTTTGATGTCGGATTCGGTGAGCCCCGTCTCAGTCGCGGCGTCGCGCACGCTTTTCTCTTCGAGCTTCACCAGCTGGATCGCTCTGCGCTGCTTTTCGGGCAATTGATTGAGTAACACGCCGATATCGTGCTTGGCGTCCGTCGCTTCATAAACGGGATCGACTTCGCCGACATCGACGCCATCGAGCGAGGCATGATTTCGCCGACCGGCGCGTCGGAGAAAATCGATGAGCCGATAGCGCGCGATCGCGTACATCCAGGCCGTGAGGGGATAGGTCGGATCGTAGCTATCGCGCCGGGTGTGCAGCGCCACCAATGTCTCTTGCACCAGATCCTCGGCATCCTCGGGCCGGCTTCGCAAACGATTGCGGAAGAAGGCGCGCAACAGCGCCGCCGCTTCCGTCAGGAATGCGCGGTGGGCCGCCTCGTCGCCAGCGAGGCCCTTGAGCAACAAGGCTCTGAGTTCGGCTTCGTCCGCCATTCCCTCCAGTGTTTCATACGCACGATGATTCAGTGTGGTTACGCTTCGTCGTTCGCGATGTGAGCCTTAACTTGCATACGTTCGTGCAGCACCCGCACGACGAGCAGGTTCTCTTGAAGATGTCGAAAATAGATGACGTGTCGCTCTACCTTGCGCCTTAGAAGTCCCGGACTCACGTCGTCGCAAGGTCGTCCTAATTCGGGCTTTTGGCGTAGCTGTGAGATCGCTGCATTTATCGTTGAGAGGTAGAGATTTGCTTGCTCACGGGACCACGTTTTATGCGTGAAGGACCAAATCTCTTTGAGGTCGCGCTGCGCTTTCGGTCGAATGACGACCTTAAGCACTTTGCTCGGCCTCGGCGTTTAACTCAGACAAGAATTCATCGAAATCGAACGCAATCGGAGCGCCGCTCTCTTCGCCTTCACGGATCGCCTCACGTAACCGTTCCAGCTTGGCTTCTTCATCTTCAAGGAGGCGAAGCCCCGCGCGGATCACCTCGCTGGCGGATGCAAATCGGCCGGACGCGACTTGTTGTTCAATGAAATCATTGAAGTAGTCGCCAAGCGAGACAGACGTGTTCTTGCTCATGTCTGCAGAGTACCAAAAAATGGTATTCGCGCAACTACTGCCGCCGGAAGGGTGCTGCCGGATAGACGCCGAGCACTTTCAGCATGGACGAGAAGAAGCTCGCTTCTTCCAGCGCCAGCCGCACGTTGCGGTCTTCCGGGTGGCCCTCGACTTCGGCGAAGAACATGGCCGCCGAGAACGCGCCGCCTTCGATGTAGCTTTCGAGCTTGGTCATGTTCACGCCATTGGTGGCGAAACCGCCGAGCGCTTTGTAGAGCGCGGCGGGCACGTTGCGGACGCGGAAGACAAAGCTCGTCATGCAGGGGCCACTATCAGGCGCTGCGTCCTGCGGCTCGCGTGCGAACACAAGGAAGCGCGTCGTGTTGTGCGCGGCGTCGGCCATGTCCGGCTTGAGGATTTTCAGGCCGTAGATTTCTGCCGCCAGCGACGAGGCGAGCGCGCCGACCTTTGGATCGCCGAGTTCCTTGATCTCCCGCGCGGCGCCGGCGGTGTCGGCTGTCTTCACCGCTTCAACACCCATCGCCCGCAATTGCTTGCGGCACTGGCCCAGCGCTTGCGGATGTGAGCGCACGTGCGTGAGTCCCTCGAGCGTCGCGTTCGGCAGGCCCAGCAACTGATGCCGGATCGGCACGAAATGCTCGCCGATGATAAACAGGCCGGATTCCGGAATCAGGTGGTGTACGTCCGCGACGCGACCGGCGACGGAATTCTCCACCGGGATCATCGCGTAGCGCGCTGCGCCTTCGCTCACTGCCGCGAATGCGTCCTCGAAGCTCGGACACGGCAAGGGTTCGAGTTCCGGGAAGGCCTCACGCGCGGCGATGTGAGAGTTCGCGCCGGGCTCGCCTTGAAAAGAAATGCGGTCGTGGACAACTAGCTTTGACATGACGCGGCGAGCGTTAGCGTAAGCGCCGGGGTTCGGGTAGGGGCGTCGCCTTATGAGTTTCATCGAAAGGGCAGAGCTCGCGGTCCTGGAGCAGAACCGGCGCGCGTTGCGTGCGCTCTTGGTGACGCCGAAGGCGCGCGCGAGCGGACTGGCGAAGGTCGAGGATCTCTACATTCCCGGACCGGCCGGTCAGCTGCGTGCACGTTATTATGAGGCCGCCGACGCAGCCAACACGCCAATGACGTTGTTCTTTCACGGCGGCGGCTTCGTGACCTGTGACATCGACACGCACGATTCCATCTGTTCGCACCTCGCCAAGGCGTCCGCGGGGCGTGTGCTTTCTGTCGATTACCGGCTGGCGCCCGAGACGCGTTTCCCGGGCCAGATCGAGGACGCGCGCGCGGCGTGCGTATGGGCGTTTCAGAACGCGCAAGACTTTGGCGCGTCGCCAAACAAACTCGCACTGGCCGGCGATAGCGCGGGCGCTTACCTGGCCGCGACGATGGCGCTCGAGATCAATCGCGTGACGCCGGGCGCTGTGCCGCTACAAGTGTTGCTCTACCCGCTGGTGCATGTGCAGGATTCATTGTGGGCGGAGGAGGAATTGCGGAACTTCCGCTTCCTGGGACGCGCCGCCGCCTTTTATATCGCGCGCTTTCTGGGCGCGGAGGCGTTGCCCTCCTTGCTGGATGTCGATCTGTCGGCGGCGCCCGCCACCATCGTCGCGGGCGGCGGGCCGCTTGACCCCGTGCGCGCGGACGCGAAAGCGTTCGTCGCCAAGCTGCGCGAGGCGGGCGTGCGCGTAATCGAGCGCAAGTACGTGACGCTTACGCATGGCGGTCTCAATCTCACCGCTTCGTCCAAGACCGCGATCAGGGCGCTGGAGGAAGTTGGCGCGCTGATGCGTGAAGAACTTGCGCGCTTGTGAGTGCGGAGATCAGCGCTTGGCCAACGCAGCCCGCGCGGATTCCAAATCAGGCGGGCTATCCACGCCTTTCGGGAAATCGCTGATCGCATCCGCGCGAATGACCATGCCCATTTCAAGCGCGCGGAGCTGCTCGAGCTTCTCGCGCAATTCCAGCGGCGAGGGCGGCGCGGCGACGAAGCGCGCCAGTGCGGCGCGCTTGTAAACATAAATACCGACGTGCCGTTCGATGGGGCCGTCCCCCCACGGCGCGGGCGCGCGCGTGAAGGCGAGGCAACGGCCGTCCGCGGCGCGGATCGCTTTCACGACGTTCGGGTTCTCGCGCTCACCGGGGTCCGTCGATGGCGAAACCAACGTCGCGATGTCGGCGCCGTCGCGCAGCGCGGCGAGCGCCTTGGCGACATCTTCCGAACGCATGGTCGGCATGTCGCCCTGCAGGTTCACGGCGACATCGTAGGCGCCGCTCGGGTCGAACGCCTGTAGCGCCGCGTGCACCCGATCCGAACCGGACGGCAAATCTGGATCGGTCATCGCCACTTCCGCGCCGGCGGCGCGTGCGGCGGCGGCGACCTCCGCTTCCGCGGCGGCGACCAGAACCGGGCCGGCGTGCGCGCGCTGCGCCAGTTCCACCATCCAGGCGATCATCGGACGGCCGTGGATATCGGCCAACGGTTTGCCGGGCAGGCGGGTGGAGGCCATGCGGGCCGGGATCACGACGACGGACTTCATGGGCCTGGGTATTCCGTGCGGCGGTTCGCCGCGCAAGTGCGCCGGAGGGGCGCCAAGACGCCGCGCCCGCCTTGGCGAGCGCCCCGACGCAGGTCATAACGCCCCGAACTTTGAGCGATCGGCCATCAGGGCAGGATAATGAGCGATCTTCGGCTGAATTCGATTTTCGGGGCGGTTCTCGCTTCTGTGCTGGGTGTGATGGTGGTCGGCGTCGGCGCCGACGCGATCGTCCATGCCAATTACCCGGAGAAGGCCGGCTTCCTTCCGGAGGTCGCGGAGACTCCTGGCGGCGGCGGTCCGGCCGCGCCCGCTGGCCCGCCGGACTTTGGCCGCATCTTCGCCGATCCGGCCCAATTGGAAGAATTGATCGCCCGCGGCCAGCGCGTTTCGGCGCAATGCACGTCCTGCCATACCTTCGAGGCCGGCGGCCCGAACCGCATCGGTCCGAATCTGCACGAAGCATTCGGCCACGCGGTCGCAGCCCATGCAGGGTTTGAGTATTCAGAAGCAATGGTCGCCCATGGCGGCTCATGGGATTATTTGGCGCTCAATGATTTCCTGCGCTCGCCGGCGACGGCGGTGCGCGGCACGAAGATGGCGTTCGCCGGTCTGCGCAATGATCAGGACCGCATCGCCATGATCGCCTATCTGCGCTCGATCTCGCCGAATAGCGTGCCGCTGCCCGCGCCCTTGCCAGAAGCGGCGCCGGCCGAGGCTGCTGAGGGAGCTGAGGGCGAACAAGCAGCCGCTCCGGCGCCCGCCACGCCGTAACGACAGTCGCGCGCCAGCTGAAATGAAAACGGCGTCCTGGAGGTCCAGGACGCCGTTCTTGCATTCGTCGTATGGTCGTAGCGCTTACGACGCGACTGCGAGGGCCGGGCGGGCTTGGGCCTCGCCTTCGCCCTGCAGGATCGTCGAGCCGAGCATATCGAGGAAGGCGTCGCCCTTCTCGGTGCGCTCCACGAACACGTTACGGCCATCCTTCGGATCGCGGCGGCGTTGGACGAAGCCGAGGCGTGACAGCGTGTCGAGTGCGCGCGTGATGGCCGGCTTGCCGACGTTCAGCGTCGAGGCGAGGCCGCGCACGGTGTGCGGGGCCGGCTGCAGGCGCACCGTCATCAGCACCGCGAGTTGGCGGGCCGTCAGGTCCGGCGCATCCGAACGAACCGTCGTGACGGTAACCCGACGCCACAGGTCCAAAGCTTCTACTTGGTTTTGACCGAGCTCCATGCGGCTCCCCTTTAATTGAATCGCAAGTGGAAGATTCGCTGATTTGGGGGTCGATGCAAGACCGTAACCACAACATCTTGTGGGGAAGGCGGAATGGTTAACAATATCTATCCTTCGGAACCCGGAACGAGCCTTGTCGCGCATAGGCTTCATCGGCGCGAAATTTGGCGGCGGCAATCGAACCAAATCGAGTTGCCGCGCGACTTAAAGGGCAGAAGAGGCTGTGGCGTGAAGCGAGGCTTAGATCATGCACTGGACGATTATCTCGTTCTGCTGGCCCAAGGCGGCTCCCGCGACGCGGCCGAGCGGCTGGTGGCGCGCTGGTCGCCGAAGCTGCTCGCTTTCGCCGGGCGGACGCTTGGGGCGGTCGAGCCCGCGCGCGATGCGGTGCAGGACACTTGGGAGAGCGCTTGGCGCGGGCTCGCGCGCCTGGACGATCCCGCCCGTTTCGGGCCGTGGCTCTACGCCATCGCCGCGCGCAAATGCACGGACGCGCTGCGGACCAAATATCGCCACGCGCGCCTTGCCGACGCGGTCGGGGAGAAAAGCGAAACGATCACGTTCGCGCACGATGATGCGCGTATCGATCTTGCCGCGGCGCTCAAGCAGCTGCCGACAGAGCAGCGCGTCGCGCTCAGTTTGTTCTTCGGCGAAGACATGAGCGTCTCCGACATCGCCGCCATCACCGGCGCTCCCGCTGGCACCGTGAAATCACGCTTGTTCGCCGCGCGCCAAGCGCTGCGCAGACATTTTGGAGAAGCGAAATGAGCAATCTCGATCAAGCCATCCGTCAGGCTTTGTCGGCGGAGGACGCGGCCTTCTTGGCGCGGTTCGAAAATGAAACGCCGTTCGGCGAAGTGCTTGGCACCTTTCGCGGCCCATGGGGCGCACTCAATGTGTTCGCGGCGATCATCACGTTCGCACTGTTCGGCGCGTTTGTCTGGTGCGTCTGGAACGCGTTTGGCGTCGAGGACGTGCGCGAGGTCGTGCTTTGGAGCGCCGGCGCGTTGCTTGCGATGCTCGGCGTTGCGATGCTCAAGATCTACTTCTGGATGGACATGCACAAGAACATGATCCTCCGCGAAGTGAAGCGGCTTGAGTTGCAGATCGCGCGCTTGTCCGCACGCGACGCGGTCTAGGCGCCGCCAAATCGGCCTTTGATCACACGCCAACTCGCTCGCAACGCCTGCGCCTCGCCGCCGGCGGGGCGAGCGGGCTTTTCCTTAGGGGCCCAAGCGAACACGTCGAAATGCGCCCAAACCGGCGCACTGACGAATTTGCGCAGAAAGAGCGCGCCGAAGATGGCGCCGGCGAACGCGCCATCGCCGGTATTCTTGAGATCGGCGATGCTGGAATCCATGTCGCTGTCATAGGCGTCCCAGAGCGGCATGCGCCAAATCGGATCCGAGGTTTCGAGCGAGGCTTGCGCGAATTCCGCCGCGAGCGCGTCATCGTTGACGAAGAAGGGCGGGATGTCGGGGCCGAGCGCCGTCCGCGCCGCGCCCGTGAGCGTTGCGAAATCCAAGAGCAGCGCCGGTTTGTCTTCGCTCGCGCGCGCCAACGCGTCCGCGAGGATCAGACGCCCCTCGGCGTCCGTGTTGTCGATCTCGACCGTTAGACCTTTGCGGCTCTTGATGATGTCGCCGGGCCGGAATGAATCCGCCGACACCGCGTTCTCCACGACTGGCAAGAACAGATCGAGGCGCACGTTCAGCTTCGCTTCCATCACGATCTGGGCCAACGCCAAGGCGTGCGCCGCGCCGCCCATATCCTTCTTCATCATCCGCATGCCGGCGGACGGCTTGATGTCGAGCCCGCCCGTATCGAACGTCACGCCTTTGCCGACCAACGCCAAACGCGGCGCGCCCACGTCGCCCCAGGAAAGATGCAGCAGACGCGGCGCTTGCGCCGCGGCGCGGCCGACGGCGTGGATCAGCGGATAATTCTGCTCGATCAATGCATCGCCGACGATCGCTTCGAACTCCGCGCCATGCGCTTGCGCGATGGCTTCAGCGGCGGCGTGCAGCGCGTCTGGCCCCATGTCGTTCGTGGGCGTATTGACGAGGTCGCGCACCAGCCACGTCGCCGAAACGATGCGCGTGGCTTCGGCCATGTCGGCGCCGTCTTGCGGCGCGAGGTTGGGCGCGGGACGCTTGCGCTTCTTGTAGCGGTCGAACGCGTACGCGCCCAATCCCCAGGCAATCGCCACCTGCGTTGGCGCGAACTCGCGCGGCCCAAACGCGATGCGATAATCGCCAGCCGGCAGATGCTGCGCGAGTGCGCCCATCACGTTGACGTTCGCCTTGTCGCCGACGCCGAACAGCACCCGCTCGATGGCGCCGTCCGTCGCGGGCACAACCAGGATGCGCGCGTTCTGCGCTTGGAAGTCGTGCGCGGCGGCAAGCCGGCGCAGCGTTTCGGAATGGCGTTCGATCCACTGGCTCCATTCAGCGGTGCGGATGGCGTGGATCGGCGTGGCGGGCGCGTCTTTGTCGGTTAGGAAGGGCAGGCTGGTCATCTGAGATACCTAGTACGCCGTTAGGCGTTTGTTGAGCATGTCCGGGCAGCGTGTCCGCAATTGTTAGGATTCGTGGCCCATGTCCCGACTGCCCGCTGCTCTGATCGCGCTTTCCACGCTTGCCGCCTGCGCTACGACCGGCGACGGCGCGGGTGACTCTTCAGCAGCGCTGACCGCGGGTGCGCCCAGCGTTGACCGCCAAGCGCGGCAGCGCATCGGCCGCGAGGACATGCTGACGCAAATGGCGTTCTGGGCGGCTGAGTATCAGACCTTTCCGAACGATATCGAGGCGGCGCAACGCTTCTCCGAGGCGCTGCGAAAGGGGGGGCGCGCCGACAGGTCCGTGCAGATCGCGGCCGAGGCGCTCGGTCGTTTCCCCGAGGATACGCAATTGCTGACCACCTACGGCCTTGCGCAAATCGCCAGCGGTCGGCCGCAAGAAGCGCTTCGGCCGCTCGCGTTGGTCGCGCGCGCCGAGCCGGAGAATTGGCGCGTGCGCTCGGCTCTGGGTGCGGCGCTCGATCAGCTCGGCCGCTTCACCGAAGCACGCCGCGCCTATCAAGAGGCGTTGGCGATCCAGCCCGACGATCCCCGCGTGCTTACGAACATGGGCGTCTCGCATATCATGGCCGGCGAACCGGAGGACGCCGAGCCGATCCTGCGGCAGGCCGCCGGTTTGCCGAATGCGCCCGCCGAAGCGCGTCAAAACCTTGCCATCGCGCTCGCGCTGCAGGGGAGGTTTGATGAGGCCGAGCAGATTGAGCGGATTGATCTGCCGCCGGCGCAGGCGGCCGCGAATATGCAATATCTACGCAGTCTTTTGAGCGATCCGCGACGCTGGGGCGATCTCGGACGACCGCATTAACCCGCGCGCACCCGAACGACATCCATGCATCGTACTCGGCGGGCTGCTTAGCCGCCGCCGCCCATCATGTCCGAGACTTGGATGATGGCCGGGCCGATGATGACGGCGAACAGAACCGGCAGAAAGAACACGATCATCGGCACCGTCAGTTTCGGCGGCAGCGACGCGGCCTTCTTCTCGGCTTCGGCCAGGCGCATTTCGCGATTTTCCTTGGCCATCACGCGCAGCGCTTGCCCGACGGGCGTGCCGTATTTCTCCGCCTGCGTCAGCGCCATGGCGACAGCCTTGACGCCTGGGTGATCCGTGCGGCGGGCGAGATTTTCGTACGCCATGCGGCGCTCGGGCAAGTAGGAAAGTTCCGCCGTCGTTAGCGCGAACTCTTCGGCCAATTCCACTGAGGCCGGCGCGATCTCCTGGCCGACGCGCTGCAAGCCCATTTCCACCGACATGCCCGCTTCCACGCAGATCAGCAGCATGTCGAGACTGTCGGGAAACGCCTCCATGATTTTGGCGCGGCGAGTCTCGGCGAGGTTCTTGAGGTAAAGCCCGGGTGCGTAGAAGCCGAGCGCGACGGCGCCGACCACCGCTGCCAGCTTCATCTGCACTTGCATGTTCGCGCCGAGGATCAGCACGTAGAGCAGGGCGGCGATGCCGAAGCCGATCGGCAAGGCGGCGCGGTAGAAATAGAACATGGTCTGCGCCGCTTGGCCGCGTAGCCCGGCGCGAATGAGCTTTTCCGAGAGCGTGTCGTCGGCGAGCGCCTTCTGCAGGTCGAGCTTCTCAACGAGGCCTTTGGCGAATTGGTTGGCGCCCTTGTGCTGCAGGCCGCCGCGGGCGAGATCGGCGCGGCTGCGCTTGCGCAATTCTTCGCGCTTCTTCGCGACTTCCTTGAGCCGCGAGTCGAGCTTGTTGCTGTTCATCATCGGCGCGGCGAGCGTCATCACCGTGGCGAAGCACGCGCCGGCCGCAAGCACGGCCGCGATATTGGTGGGGTCGGTGGCGATCTTGACGAAATCCATGACGGCCCGACCTCAGAATTTAAAGTTGACCATCTTGTGCATGATGAAGATGCCCATCCCCATCATAATGGCCGCGCACATTAGGACGAAATTGCCCGTTGGATCCGTGAACAGGATCATGATGTAGGCCGGGCGCGTGAGATAGACGAGCGTCATGACGATCAAGGGTAGCGCCCCGATGATCATGGCCGACGCGTTCGCTTCAGCCGAGAGCGCCTTCACCTTTTCCTTCATCAGCTTGCGTTGGCGCAGCACGGTGGAAAGGTTGCCGAGCGATTCTGAAAGATTGCCGCCGGTCTTCTGCTGGATCACCAGCACGATCGCGAAGAAATTCACTTCCGGCAGCGGCATGTTCTCATAAAGACGCTGCATGCCGACTTCGAGCGGCACGCCCATGGCTTGACCGTCGACCAGCGCCTGGAATTCGCTCTTGATCGGATCGGGACTTTCGGCGGCGATGATGCGCAAGCATTGGTTCAGCGGCAGACCGGATTTCACGCCCCGCACGATGATGTCGATAGCGTCCGCGAGCTGGTTTGCAAACACCTTCTGGCGCTTGCTGACGAGCATGCCGAGCACCCAGCGCGGCAGGCCCAGAAAGCCGATGAAGAAGCCGAGGCCCGCGCCGAGCGGTCCCTTGATGAAAAAGCCGACGGCGGCGAGCAGGAGGCCCACCACGGCGGAGATGATCCAGAACGTGGTCGGCGTGGCGGTCAGCCCCGCTTGCGCAAGCAGGCCTTTGATCGAGTGGCGGCGCTTGCGCGATTGCTTTTCGTTGGCCGAGAGCTCCTTGAGCGCTTCTTGCGTCGATTGGCGGCGCTTCAGCGCCGCACTGTCGGCGGTTTGCTTGCGCTTGTCGGCGTTACGCGCGCTCGCGACGGCTTTCACCCGCTTGGAGGCCGCAGCCGGTTGACCGCCGCCGGTGAAGGCGAGGCCCAGGCCGCCAATCGCGACGAACGCCAGAATGGCGGCGATCAGCGTCGGATCCATTAGGCGTTCTCCGCTTCGTCGAGGGCCTGCGCGAGTTCTTTCTCGAGGCCGAAATAACGCGCGCGTTCCCAGAAGCGCGGACGGCCGACGCCCGTGCCCTTGTGACGGCCAGTGATGCGGCCGTTCTGGTCCTCGCCCTGGATCTCGTAGAGCAGCAGGTCCTGCGTGATGATCGTATCGCCTTCGAGGCCGAGCACTTCGGTGATCTGCGTGATGCGGCGCGAACCATCGCGCAAGCGCGCGGCCTGGATCACGACGTCGACCGCAGCGACGATGATTTCGCGGATGGTCTTCGGCGGCAACGAGAAGCCGCCCATCGTGATCATCGATTCAAGACGGGAAAGGGCTTCGCGCGGCGTGTTGGCGTGCAGCGTGCCCATCGAGCCGTCGTGGCCGGTGTTCATGGCTTGCAGCAAGTCGAACGCCTCGCTGCCCCGGACTTCGCCGACGATGATCCGTTCCGGACGCATACGCAGGCAGTTCTTGACGAGATCGCGCATCGTCACCTGGCCCGAACCTTCCAGGTTCGGCGGACGTGTTTCCAGGCGCACCACGTGCGGCTGCTGCAGCTGCAATTCGGCGGCGTCTTCGCAGGTGATGACGCGTTCGGTCGGATCGATGAAGGCTGTCAGCGTGTTGAGCAGCGTGGTCTTGCCCGAACCCGTACCGCCAGAGATCAGCACGTTGCAGCGGCAAGCGCCGATGATCTGGAGAATTTTCGCGCCGGCGGGCGAGATCGAGCCGAACTCCACCAGGTTGGAGAGCTTCAGCTTGTCCTTCTTGAACTTCCGGATCGTGAGCGTCGGGCCGTCGATCGCCAGCGGCGGCACGATGACGTTGACGCGCGACCCGTCCGGCAAGCGCGCGTCGCAGATCGGTGAGCTCTCATCAACGCGGCGGCCGACTTGGCTGACGATGCGCTGGCAGATGTTCATCAGCTGACCGTTGTCGCGGAAGCGGATGCCGGTCTTGGAGATTTTACCGCTGACTTCGATAAACACGGCGTTGGCGCCGTTGACCATGATGTCGGCGATGTCGTCGCGGGCGAGCAATGGCTCCAGCGGGCCATAACCCAGGACGTCGTTGCAGATGTCGTCGAGCAGGGCTTCCTGCTCGGCGATCGACATCACGACGTTCTTGATCGAGATGATCTCGGCGACGATGTCGCGAATTTCGTCGCGTGACGATTCCGGATCGAGCTGCGCCAGCTGCGTCAGGTCGATGGTCTCGATCAGCGCGTTGAAGATCGTCGATTTGACGCGGTAATACGCTTCAGAGCGATATTCGGGACCGTCGGCGACCTCGGCCGACGCTTGCATGCGTGCGTTTGTGCTCGGCGCTGGGGCTGGCGGCGGTGCGGTGGGACGCGGTGCGGCCGGAGCCGCGGCCGGGCGCGCCGCAACCGGCGCCGGAGCGGGGCGGGCGGCTGCGGGCGGCGCGGCCGGTCTCGCCGCAGGCGCTGCGGGCGCTGTGGGCTGCGCGCTCTGCGCTCCGTCCAGGCTTCGCTTTCCGAACATTCAAAACCCTAGCGCTTCAGGAACGGAATCTTGTCCGCCAGAGACGCTTTCTTGGTCTCGACCGGTTTGCGACCCGTAAGCGACGCGGCCAGCGCGTCGATGGCGAGCGCGGTCTTCGACTGCGGCGCCACTTCGCCGATCATCTGGCCATTATTGGCAGCCATACCGAACAGCGGAGGGTCGAATGGGAATTGGGCGATCGGCTCGGCGCCGAGCGCTTCGGCGAAATCCTTGAACGGGATTTCAGGACGTTTGGGCACGCCGACCATCGACAGCACCACTGTTGGCGGCGAGTCGTAGGGGCGCATGGCCTTCAGCAGGTCCATAATGTTCTTGGTGTTGCGCAGGCTGGCCAGATCCGGGCCGGCGACGATGATTGCATCGTCCGCCGCCAGCAACGTGTGTTTCACCCACGACGTCCACACGTGTGGCAGATCGAGCACCACGTAGGGGCTTGTACGCCGAACGCGGTCGATCACCATTTCGAAGGATTGCGTATCGAGTTCGAACTCGCGTTCCAACGTCGCCGGAGCGGTCAGCATCTGCAGGCGCTGGGTTTGCTTGGTCATGACGCGTTCCAGGAACACGTCGTCCACGCGGTCCGGCGCGAGCAGGGCGTCGGCGATGTTCTGCTGCGGGTCTTGGTTGAAATCCAAGGCCGCGGTGCCGAAAGAAAGATCAAGGTCGAGCAGGGTGGCGCTCGATTCCTGACGCTCCGCGATCGACCAAGCGAGATTATGGGCGATAGTGGAGGCGCCGATGCCGCCGCGTGCGCCGATCACGGCGACAACGCGCCCAGCGAAGGGTTTGTCCGGATTGACGTAGAGTCCGCAGATGGTGCGGATCAAGTCGAGGGACTGAAGCGGCGGCACGATGTATTCGCTGACGCCGCGCGCCATCAGCTCGCGGAAGAGCGCGATGTCATTCACCGCGCCGACAATCACGACCTTCGTACCCTGCTCGATCACCTCGGCGAGGCGGTCGAGGTTCTGCAGCATCAGCGGGCCCTGCTGGATCGTGTCGATCAGCAGCAGATTGGGGCTGGCCTGGCTGGCGAAGCGCAGGATCGCAGCGTCGATGCCGCCGCCCTCAACCGTAATCTCCGCGCGCGCCATGCGGCGATCAACGGCGATGCCGCTCACCATGTCGGCGATCTCGGGACGATCGCAGGCCGCGTGAATGGTGATGCGCGGCACCGGCTGTTCGGTGATCACGCCCAATTCGCGCGGCAACACCGGCGTTGCGATGATGGGCGCGCTTAGGGCGAGCGAGTCATCGGCCGCGAAAGCCGTCTGCGCTGCGCTTTCGTTCGCGGGCGCTGGCGGCGGCGCTTCGTTGTCGAAGGGCGGCAGATCGCCGCCTTCGAGCTCGCCCAGGCCAAAAGTGTCGTCGTCTTCGAGAACGAACTCGTCGTCCGTGCCGAGGCTCCACGCTGGGTCGGGATTGGAATGGTTCATGGCCAGTCCTATTGCACCGCGTTGCTGATGCTGACGCGTTCGTCGGGTGTGCGTTCGGCGTGGGTTTGCGCGCCCTCGCGATACGCTTCCATAACCGTGCTGCGGCGATTGCTGTCGCGCGGATCCATGTCGCGCGGGCGCAGCAGGTCGGCGGGATCTTCGATCATGGCCGCGAGATTGGCGTTGGTGGCGCAGCCGAAGCTTGCCCATGGCTGGTTGTTGCTCTGGTGCGCGAGGTCCTGTTCCCAAAGGGGCGCGCATTCCGGCGCCTCAGCCTCGAAGCGCGCGAAGCTCAACACGATCGGCGCATCACCTGCGCCGGCTGCGTCGTAGGTGGAGCCGGCGACGGCGACGTAGGAAACACCTGCTTCGACCAACGCCATGCGCGTTTCATTGGCCAGCAACGAAGCCGCGTCGGAATTGGCCGCGTTTGACGGCGTGCTCATGATCAATGCGCCATGACCGTAGCGCAAATAGCCGCTGGCGAAGTTGCGCACCTGCGCGCGCGCGCCTGGCGACAGCGTCGCATCGCCCGCGGCGACCGGGATTTCCACGCGCTCTGCGGCTTCGGTGACTTGGATACGGTGGCGATCCGCGGCGCTGGCGACGGGCGGACCTTCCGGCGTCGGCACGCTGGCGCAGGCGCTGAGCGCGCTCAAACCGATAACTAGGAGGGGCAAGCGGGATTTCATGGCGCGCCTCATTCGATAACGTGGCCGTGCGGACCTTGCAGGCGGCCTTCATTGTTGGCGCTGCGCGAGCCGGTGGCGGGGCGATAGAGAGAATTCAAACGGCCGGTGAGCAGGCTTTCGCCTTCGCTCGGATTCATGAAGCCATCCGCCGGCGTCCGCAGATTCTCAGGCGACGTGGGGCGCACGAGATAGGGCGTGGCGATGATCACGAGTTCAGTCTCGTTGTTGATGAAATCGCGCGAGCGGAACAGTGAGCCCAGCACCGGGGTGTTCATCGCGCCTGGCACGCCTTCGACGGCGTGGCGCGTGCGTTCTTGAATGAGGCCGGCGAGTACGATGGAGCTGCCCGAGGACATCTCAACGGTGGTTTCAGCGCGGCGTACCTGCAGCGCCGGAATGTTGATGCCGCGAATGATCGTCGTGGTGCCGTCGGCGTTGCGGATCGGCACGTCGCCAGTCGAGATCGCGCCGTCCGAGGTGAGCTCGCTGACTTCCGTCGCGACCTTGAGAGAGATGCGGCCGCCCGACATGACAACCGGCGTGAAGGCGAGGCCGACGCCGAAGGGTTTGAACTCGACCGTGATCTGGCCGTCGTCGGAATTGACCGGGACAGGGAATTCGCCGCCGGCGAGGAAGCGCGCGGCTTCGCCGGAGATGGCGGTGAGGTTCGGTTCGGCCAACACGCGCAGCAAGCCCGCGCGCTCAAAGGCTTCGATCGAGGCGTCTGTTTGGCGATTGGTGGTCGTATTCGCCGGGCCGTACGTGGTGACATCGTCGACCGGATCAAGCGTGCCGCCGTTGTCGTAAGAATAGCCGCCGACGCCGCCATTGCCAGGCGATGTGCCGCTGCCCGCTGTACCGCTCGGATAGGTGAGGGAGCCGGGCGTCAAGATGTTTTCCGCGACGCCGCCTGACCCAATCAGACCGCCGAGAATCTGACCGTTGATCGAGAAGCCGTTTTGTGTGGCGATCGAGACGAAGGCGTCCTCCGGCAAGAGACGATTGATCATCTCCTCGTAATTGCCGTTGATGCCCAGCTGGCGCACCAGTGTGCGGCTCATCTCCACGACGCGCACGCGCACGAGCACCTGCTCGCTGCCTTGCACCTGAATCAGATTGACGACGCGGTTCTGCCCCCCGGCGTTCGCGCCGCTCGTGGTCAGGTATTGGGTTGCGATCTGTTGCGCGCGATCGGATTCCGAGGCGCTGCGCGCGTTGCCGGAGAGCAGGATCGAACCGTTCACGGCCTCGGCGCGGAGATTCGCGTCCGGCGCGTGGCGGCGCAGAATGTCGTTGAGCGGCTCGACGTCCGGCTCAACACGGATTTCGACGTTGGCGATCTGCCGGCCATTGGCGTCGAAGAAGAAGATGTTGGTTTGTCCCAGCGCGCGGCCGATCACGTAGGCGCGGCGCGCCGTGCGCACGGTGGCGTCGGCGATCGAGGGATTGGAGATCAGCACGTCGCGCGCGTCGGCGGGTAGATCGATGATGGCCGATTTGCCGAAGGGCAACACGATCGAGGCCGATTGGGCGCCGCCGCCATGATTGATGCGCATGGAAGAGGCGCTCGGCGGCTCCACCTGCGCGGCGGCGTAGCCCGGCGTCAACGCGATGCCGACGGACAATGCCGTGGCGAGCGTAACGCGAAGTGACTTTGCGGAGTTCATCAATTGCCCCCGACGACCTCGCCATGCGCGTGAATGCGCACGGCGCCGGATTCCTGACTGATGCGGTTGCGGGCGTTGCCGCCGGTGCGCATGCCAACGGTTTCAGCCTGCACGCCGCGCAGCGCGAGACTGACGTCGCCGAGCTCGGTCGCCATGGCCAGCGCGCGCGCGTCTTCGGCGGCGAGCTCAAGCACCGCGACGCTGGCGTTGATCTTCGCGGGTCCGTCTTCGCCCGTCGTTTGCGGCTGGGTGTTCTCGCCGAGCGCGAGCACGCGCACGTCTTCGAGCACGATGTCAGTGCGAACCTGACTCGCCCCATTGGGCGTATGCGTCACGAGAACGTCGACATGATCATTGGGCTGGATAAAGCCGCCCGCGGCGGTTTCCGGACTAATTTCAATCGCGACAGCGCGGAAGCCCGGTTGAAGTTGCGCCGCCATGAAACCGCGGCCCTCCGGCTGAATAACGGAGCCCGCGGTGATCGGCTCGCCGGCCACGAACGGACGACGCGTCACCGCGCCAACGTAATCCGCTTGCGCCGACGGCTGCGCGGAAATGCGGACATAGGCTTGCGAGACAGAATCCGCAGGGAACGAGGCGACGCCGAGATCGCTCGGGGTAAGCGGCGCGCCCTGGGCGACGTCACGCGTCACGACGAGTACTTGCTCGCCCGCAATGGCGGCGACTTCGGCTTCGGCTGGCGCGCGGTCGCGCGCGCTCATCACGCCGCGGATGAGCACGAGCGCCAAGATCGCTGCGACTGCGGCGACGGCCAGGACGATCAGCTGACGGGCTGACATATTCTTCTACTCCCGCGCGCTGGACCCAAATCAGCTTGGCGACCAGATCACGCTCATGGCTAAGGCAGGGTTAACGAATGGAACCGCTCGAACAGCACCGGCGTGGACATCAACCCGCCGGCCATGATCGCGAGGCCGTAGGGAATGCCCTGCTGCTCCTTGAGCAAACGATTAACGAAAGGTGGATTGGTTTCTGTTTGTTTGATGAATTGGCGCGCGGCGAGTAGCGAGGCGGCGAGCAATCCGCCGACGACCGCAGTCCAGAAAATGAAGGGCGTGAAGGCGGCGATGCCGGTCCATAGCGCGGTCGCCGCGATCAGCTTGGCGTCGCCGGCGCCGAACACCTTGGCTTGGAAAAGGAAGAACCCGACGATCAGGACGGCGAAGCCGAACAGGAAATGCCAACCCAGTTCTTGCCAAGGCATTCCGAGCGCGAGCGCGAGTGCGGTGAACCCGACGACGAGCGCGATCGAGACCCAATTGGGGATCGTATAACTCGTGACGTCCGAGGCTGCCGCGTAGATCAGAAGTCCCGCGAAGACGATCAGCGCAAGTAGAACCAGCATGCGGCAGATGTTGATCTGCGCCGCCATAAGAAACCTTTAAAAGAAGCGGGATTTGGCGGCAAAGTTCGGCAAAACGCTAACCAGTGTTGCGCAAAGAAAAACGCCGCCTCGAGGAGGCGGCGTTTCGAGAGAGGAGGGGAATAAGGGCGTGGCGAGGCCGCGTCGCGCGGCCCCGCCGAACGCTATTAGTTGGCGGCCGGAGCAGCCGAGTCGAGCGTTTCGGAAATGCCCGTGAAGGTCGAGTCGAGGCTGCCGCCCAGCGCGGTCACGGCGGCGATGATCGCGACGCCGATCAGAGCGGCGATGAGGCCGTATTCGATCGCGGTGGCGCCGTCTTCGTTCTTCAGGAACTTCTTCAGAGAAACCATTGTCATACTCCAACTTTGTCGAGTGCTTTTTTACCGGCCCGGCAAAGCGTCGCACCCGACACCCATACCAGACGCTCGCCGACATTAGCGCGACGCTGTTAATGTTCCGGCCTATGAAAATAGTGAAAATAACGTTTACCGCGAATGTGCTTTTCGCGCTTTCCACGACATCTATTCACCACGGGTGCGTGCGTGGGTTTTAGCGATGCGGAAACGTTTGACGCGTAGCACCTATAAAGAATGTGTGTTGGAAGGATCCGGCCGATGCGCGCCTTGCGCCTAGTTGTTGCTCTTGTTGCGACGGCTCTTGTGGTCTTTACGTCCGGCCCCGCGCTTGCGCGTGATATCCGCGTGGCGCCGGATCAGGCTTTTCCCATTCGTTTGGCTGAGCCAGCCGAAGGCGTCGCCATCGGCAATCCGGCAATCGCCGCAGTTACGGTCCAGAATGACCGCTTCTTGTTCGTCACCGGCCGCACCTATGGCTCGACCAATCTTGTCGTCGTCGGTGAAGGTGGGCGCGTGCTTTATTCCGGGCGCGTGGTCGTGACCCCGGACGAGACCGACGTGGTGATGGTGACGCGCGGCGTTGAAACGGCGCGGCTTGAATGCACGCCCACGTGCCGGGCGCGTCCCGAAGCGCTAGCCGGGAACTAATTCGGCCATTTACCACCTCTTTTGACGGTTTTTCAGCCTTCCTTGGATACGCTTGGCGTTCCGGAGGCGAGGCATGTTTGCGCCAATGAAATTCCTGCGCCGTTTCGCCCGCAACAAGCAGGGAACGACGGCGATTGAGTTCGGGCTCGTCGCCGTGCCCTTCTTCATGATCACCGTCGGCATTGCCGAAATCGCCATGATGGGCTTGGCGCAGACCAATCTCGATTACGCGACAACGGAAGCGGGCCGCGAAATCCGCACGGGGCGCGCACAGCTCGGCGGCGTCTCGGCCGAGGAAGCCAAGCTTGAGGTCTGCCAGAACTTCAGCCGGTTCATGACGCTCGATTGCGATTCAAATCTTTTTGTCGACGTGCGCCGTTACGACGCCTTCACCGACATCGAAACCGATCCTCCGGTGGTGAACGGCGAATTGCAGACCGAGGGCTTCGCGTATGAGCCTGGCGCGCCGTCCGATATCGTCGTCGTGCGCACCTATTATCGCTGGCGCATGCTGACGCCGATGTTCGACCGCCTGCTGGCCGACATCAATGGCGGCGAGCGCCTGATCGTCTCGACCATGATGTTCCGCAACGAGCCGTACGAAGCGGAGCCGATCACATGAGCATGATGTCAAGGCTCCGGCATTTCGGTCGCGCAACGGGTGGCGTGGCCGCGCTCGAGTTTGCGATTCTCGCGCCGATGATGGTGTTTCTGCTGCTGGGTTCGATCGAACTCATCGACATGGTGACCACCAATCGCCGGGTGCAGAACGTGGCCGCCTCGGTGGCCGATGTGATCTCGCGCGACACTTCCGTGTCCGACGATGAGATCAGCGGGCTGTGGCGCGCGACGGAAGTGCTGATGTTTCCTGAGAGCGTTTCCACGTTGCGGACCCGGGTGTCCAGCGTAAGCATTATCGATAGCTCGACGGCGCGCGTGGTCTGGAGCGAGGGGTATGGCTTGACGGCGCGTGTGTCCAACTCGACGGTCGAGCTTCCGGACGCGATGATGATCCCGGGCACGAGCGTCGTCTTCGCCGAGACCGAGTTCGATTATCAGCCCGTCATCGGAATCCTGCGCACGAGCAATATGCGGATGGGGCACGACGCCTACCGTCGCTCGCGCCTTGTCGACCCGATCGCGCGCGCCAATTGAGTCGCCTCTTGACGGCGCACGCTTTATGGCGATGCTCCGGCGATGGAACAGCCTAAAACTCCGATCGAAGCCGTCGATCTTCTTGAACGCCTTTACGCGCGGGCCGTCAGCGCACTCACCGAATCCATCCGCCGCTTCGCCGAGACCGGCGTGCCGCCGACCCCCGACGAGCGCGCGCTGTTTCGCTATCCGGAATTGCGGGTCACGTATTTGAGCGGCGGGCGCGTGCCGAAGCTGGCGCGCGCCTATGGTCAATTGATGTGGCCGGGCGAGTACGGCGTGACCATCACGCAGCCCGCCTATTTCCGTCGCTACCTGCTCGAGCAATTGGAATTGCTGGTTGAGGATTATGGCGCCGAACTCAGCGTCCGCATTTCCGGCTCGGAGATTCCGTACTCGTTCGTGCTCGACGCCGCCGGCGCGGCCGCGTTCGAGAACGTGCCGGCCGAAGATCTCGCGCGCCACTTTCCCGCGCCGCGTCTGGCGCAAGTGGGCGATGCGGTGGTCGATGGTCTGCGGGTGGAGCGCCTCGATGGCATGCGGCCGCTGGCGTTGTTCGATGCGCCGCGCATCGATTATTCGCTGAAGCGCATTCAACATTATACCGGCGCGCCGTGGAGCGATGTGCAGCCCTGGATTTTGTTCACGAACTACCAGCGCTACGTGGAAGAATTCGTGCGCTGGGCCGCGGCGGCGGTGAAGGACGGTCCGAAAGGGTGGGCGCTTTCGTGCCCTGGCAATGTGTTGATCGAGAGCGGCGACCCGGACGCCGAAGCCAAGGCGCTCGATGCGCCTTGGCGCAAATATCAGATGCCGGCTTATCATTTGAAGACGCCGGACAGCGACGGCATCACGCTGGTGAACATTGGCGTTGGCCCGTCGAACGCGAAGACGATCACCGACCACCTCGCGGTGTTGCGTCCGCATTGCTGGTTGATGATCGGCCATTGCGGCGGACTTCGCCACACGCAGCGCATCGGTGATTACGTGCTGGCGCACGCCTATTTGCGGCGCGACAAAATTCTCGACGATCGCGTGCCGCTCGAAGTGCCGATCCCGGCGATCGCGGAGATTCAAATCGCCTTGCAGCAGGCGGCGACGGCGATCGTCGGCGGCGGCGACAAGGAAGAATTGCGGCGTCGTTTGCGCACGGGCACGGTCGTCTCGTACGCGG
This sequence comes from Vitreimonas sp., assembly GCF_036392335.1. NCBI lineage: Bacteria > Pseudomonadati > Pseudomonadota > Alphaproteobacteria > Hyphomonadales > Hyphomonadaceae > Vitreimonas > Vitreimonas sp. The sequence continues at coordinate 1,384 of NZ_DASVYD010000004.1, read as the reverse complement.
ATCGCAATTGGGAGCTGAACTACAATCAAGAGCGGCAATTGCTGAGCCAATCACGCGCCGTGGCGGTGGATATGGAGAGTGCCTGCATCGCGACGCAGGGTTTCCGCTTGCGTGTGCCGTATGGCGTGCTGCTCTGCATCTCGGACAAGCCGGCGCACGGCGAAATCAAACTGCCGGGCGTTTCCGATCGTTTTTATGACAGCGCGATCGGCGGCCATTTGCGGATTGGTCTGGAGACGATCGCGCTCCTGAAGCAGAACCGGGACCGGCTGCACTCGCGCAAATTGCGGGCGTTTGACGAGCCGCCGTTCAGATAGGGACTGGGGGTTGGGGATTGGGGACTAGGGATTGTGTTTAGGGCAGCGGGACGCATTGCATCGCTAATCCCCAGTCCCTAATCCCTATCCCCATGACACCTGATCGCCTGATCCCGTTCGACCGCGTTCTGAATTTCCGCGATTTTGGCGGCTATGACACCGCCGACGGCCAGCGTGTGGCGCGCGGCAAGCTCTATCGGTCGGCCGCGTTCAATGACGCAACGGAAGCGGACATCGAGCGGCTGCATGGCATGGGCATTCGCTTCATGGTCGATCTGCGCCGGCCGGAAGAGCGCAATCGCGAGCCGAACAAATGGCCGGGCGATCGCGCGCGCGTGATCATCAACAATGAAGGGCCGCAGGATGGCTTGCCGCCGCACCTGCAGGCCCTGATGCAAGACGACATCACGCCCGAGAGCGTGACGAGCTATATGCACATGCTCTATCGCGAGTTCGCGTCGAACCCGCGCCATATTGACCTTTATCGCAATTGGTTCGCGGAGCTTGTCGAAGGCGGGCCGGGCTTGATCCATTGCGCGGCGGGCAAGGATCGCACGGGTTTGGGTTGTGCGCTGACCTTGATGACGCTCGGCGTGCCGGAAGAGGCGGTGATCGCCGATTATGAATTCACCAACGCGGCGATCAATTTGGATGAGCGCTTGAACCACATCCACGATCGTCTGCAGGTGCGCTTGGGGCGCGAACTCGATCCGGAAGCATTGAAGCCGATGCTGGGCGTGCACGTGGAATATTTGCGCACGGCGTTTGATGCAATCGACGCGGAATTTGGCTCGGCCGATGCGTATGTGACCGAGGTGCTGGGCGTTGGCGCGCGTGAGCGGGCGGCGCTGCGGAAGAATTATCTGGAATAGGCGCGCGCGTGTGTTCGCGTCGTTCTGCTGAACGCGCGTTCTGCAATGCTCCCCGATGATGGCGCTTCAGCTTGAATCGGCGCGCGCGGCGAACAGCGCGCGGGCGCCGAGCCAGCAGAGCTTGCCGGCGTCGCCTTGGAGGCGGCCGTCGACATAAACCGAGCGCGGTTGGCGCTTGAGCGCGACTTTGGCGAT